>CAZDMM010000319.1:0-8058 GCA_964505845.1 uncultured Caldilineaceae bacterium | reverse complement strand
TTGTCGCACAGGTAGGTCTGGGCCACCCGCTGAATGTCCTGGAGCGTCACGGCGTCGTACTGCTTGATTTCGCCGGCGGCTGCTTTAGGATCACCAAAGGTCAGCACCGCGTCTTGCAGCCACTCCGCCGAGTTCAAGGCCGACTCGCGGTAGGAGGTGATGGAGCTGACCAGATTTTGTTTTTTGACCCGCTCCAGTTCGGCCTGGGTCACACCCTGCTTGATGACCTGCTCAAACTCGGCCCGCAGCAGTTGGGGCATGTTGTCCAGCTTGTCGCCGCTGTTAGGCTGGGCGATAGCATAGAGGATGCTGGCGCCCAGGTAATCGCTCAACCCGATGTAGGCGCTGGCGGCTTTGCCCTGGCGGATGATGTTTTGCTCAAAGCGGCTGCTGGCCCCGCCGGCCAGGATGTCGGTGAGCAGTTTGAGGGCGTAAAAGTCCGGGTTGCCGCGCGGCGGAGCCACCACCGTTCCGGCCCAGCGCGGCACTTCCACTTTGGGGTCAATCAGCGTTTCTTCGGTTCCCAATTTACACTGGGTGGCCGGGTCGGTTTTGAGGTCGGGAAACTCTTGAGGTAAAGGATACTGTGCCAACATCGAGACGACGGGCGGCCCGGCTTTAATATCGCCAAAGTAGGCCTGCACCAGGGCCTGGGTTTGGGGCACGTCAATATCACCCACGATGACCAGGGTGGCGTTATTGGGCTTGTAATATTTGTCGTGAAAGGCTTTGATCTCGGCCAGGCTGGCCGCCTTCAAATCCTCTACGCTGCCGATGACCGAGCGTTCGTAGGGCGCGTAGCCCTGCATGGGCTGGGTAAAGAGGCGGCGGTTGGCCTCGCCAAAGGGCCGGTTGGCGACGCGCTGGTTGTACTCTTGAATCACCACCTCGCGCTGAGTGTTGAAAGCCTCTTCGGTGACGGCCAGGGTGGCCATGCGGTCGCTCTCCATCCACAACACGCGGGGCAGTTGGTTGGCCGGGGCCACTTCCCAAAAGGCCGTTTTATCGTTTTGGGTATAAGCGTTGTTGTTGGCTCCAATAGATTCCAGCAGTTTGTCCCACTGGCCGTTAGGGATATTGGCCGAGCCTTCAAACATCATGTGCTCGTACATATGGGCAAAGCCGGAGCGATTGGGCGGGTCATCGGCCGCGCCGACGCGATACCAGATGTCCACCGCCACCACCGGGGCGGAGTGGTCTTCGGCCAGGATAACCCGCAAGCCGTTGGGGAGAGAGTAATCGCTAATGGGTAACTGATAATTGGAGAAATTGAGGGGTGCGGGGTTTTGGGCCTGGGTAGGCAGGGGCAGAAGCAGGGTAAACAGAACTAATAATAATAACAGCCAGGGCATTTTGACGGGCATGGGCAACCTCTTTTGGGCAGATTGGAAGGTTGGAGGATTGGAAGGTTGGAAGATTGGATATTTCTTTATCCAGCCGGCCTTCCTTCCATCCCTCCATAATAGCTCTTTTATTGTAATATCCCTGACTATAGGGGCAAAGATTTAAGGGGAGATTAAAATCTTGCCTTGAGCTATTTGCATAGGCGGCAGGTACTTAAACTCCCTCTACAAATCCACCTCGTGATAGCCCGTAATCAGCGAGACCTTGTTGTTATCATTTAAGCCCCGCAGCTCGTTC
Organism: uncultured Caldilineaceae bacterium; assembly: GCA_964505845.1. Classification (GTDB taxonomy): domain Bacteria; phylum Chloroflexota; class Anaerolineae; order 4572-78; family J111; genus DSQQ01. The sequence continues at coordinate 6,417 of CAZDMM010000319.1, read as the reverse complement.
ATAAAGCTCTGCGCCTCTGTCGGCTTTTTCAGTTCCACCCCATAGACCAGTTCCGTCAGCGCGCCGGCCTGCACCGACTCGATAGCGATCAACTCGTAGCGGTTGAGGTAGCGGGCAAAGACGCGCTCAAACAGGGTATCGTAGCGCATATCGCCGGGCAAACGGATTTTGAGAATCTGCTCCCGCATCTGCCTGGCAAACAGGTTCAGGGTCGCCATACCCCACAAAATAAAACTGATAACCAGGGTGGCAATCACCGCCAGCAGGTAAAAACGCGTCCCGCAGGCCATGCCGATGCCCATGGCAAAAAAGATGTAGCCCACATCCCGCGTATCTTTAACCGCGTTTCTAAAGCGCACCACCGATAACGCCCCCACCAGTGAAAAGGCCCGCGCAATGTTAGAGCCGATAATCAACATGATGACGGCCACGATCATGGTCATCATAATCAGGGTGTGAACATAGGATTGAGTGTACGACACGCCTTTGTAGGTGAGCTGGTATACCCGCGCAATCACCAGCGACAGCAAAAAGCTCAACACGATCACAAACACAATATCGGCCACGCTAAAAACATCGGTGGCGTCTTGCTGCAGAATGTTGAAGAAAGCTGAAAAGTCCATAGGATTCTCTTTCGGAGATAATTTGAAAGGCTGGAAGGTACAGAAGCCAAGCCTCCCTTCCCCAGAATTGCCTTATTTTTAGAATATCTTAAACCACCATCCGCTGTTGAACCAAACGGAATTTGGCTTTTTCCAGGGCGGTGCAGTATTTGCTGACCCGCCGCAGCACACACTGGTGTTGATTGACCATTTCGGCCAGCCAGCGCGGAATCCGGTGGTTGGCCTTGATTTCCATAATACCAAGCTGGGGCGGTACAAAAAACTGATTTTCGGTATACCCCAGGGACAGCAGGGTCAAATCGTGCGCCCGGCATTTAAGCTGCGTGTCAAAGGTAACGCGCAGGCCGGGATCATACTCATCGCCTTGAAAAGCCAGGCGCTGGTAAGCCACAATGCAGGAGGGCTGCAATTGCAGCATGTGTTGCAAATAAAGAATTTCCTCGATCACCGTTTGATCCGCCGCCGCCTGGCGGCCAACCAACTCGCCCTGGCTGCACAGGGCTTCCGCTTCGGCATAGCTTAAGCGCACCCGCTTTTTTTGCAAAGTTTTATTGATCCGCTGCTTTATTTCCACAAAACAGGGGGTCTCCGGGGATACATATTCCGCGCCGTACACCCGGATGCGGACTTTACGCCGGAAGCGATGCCCCTCCATTTTATTCCAATAGCATTTGTGATCCGGCGAGTCGTAATACAGGCTGGTAATCAGGTAGCGGCCCTGGGCGTCGCCTTGCCGGTCAAACGGCATATAGGTTGACAGTTCTCTCACCAGGGCGGTTTGCTGGGCGCGGTCTACCAGGTATTTAAGTTCAAAGCGATCAGGGCTTCGCAGATTCAACGCAACACCTCATTCCGAGTCTGTCCCGGAGTTTGGTAAACCCTAAAGGTTTGAAACCTGTGGGGCCTACTTACCTAAATAGGTTTATTCATCCCGGCCCGGTGAGCCGTAGATATAGAGGCTGGCCCGCCAGTGGTGAGGATTGGCCGGGTCGGCCAGGGGGTCAGCCAAAACCAGCGAGTCGCCCCGCCCATCCGGGCTGAGCGGCCAGTCGTTCTCATCATCGTAATCCAGCGATACTAACACCTGCCCATTGGCGGCCCACAGGGTCAGCTTTTCACCCTGGTTTGACAATTTGCCTTGATAGACGCCGCCAATCGCCACGCCCGGATAGCGGCCGGCAAAAGCGGTGGGGTTACGCACCAGCACCGTGTAGCCCCCCGGCTCCAGGGGCGGAACGCCGGGTGGGAAGGTATAGCGAATGCTATCCTCAAAATACATGCCGGCCAGGTTTAACGGGCCGGCTCCCACATTCTTTAGCTCGATGAATTCATAATCGCTGCCGCCCAGGGGGTTATACATAATTTCGGTTATCGCTATCCGGCTTCTTTGTTCAACCACCTTAAAGGTGGCTTCGTTGAGGGCGCTCCAGGTTCCGCCGTCTGACCGGCTGCGGGCCTTGAGCAGCGTGGTTGCCGTTAATACCAGCGGCGCGTTATACGGCCGCGCGCCTGGAGCCACCGCGCCGGTAACCGGCTGGCGTGGGTCGGAGCCGTCGGTGGTATAGTAGACCCCGCCTCCTCCTTTCTCCCCCCTAATAGGAGGGAGGGAGGGAGGGGTCAAAGTTACCGCAAAACCCTTTGCCACCAACCCGCCCGGTTGGTTAAAGGCCGGCGGGTCAAGGGGAGGGTAATAGCCCAGCTCCCGCAGTTGGCCGATGAGTTTGGCGCCATTCCCGTCCATCTGGGCCAGCACGTGATCACGCGCTTTACGCCAATCGTCCGGGGTAATCGGCTCCTCATAGCGGGCATCCCCCCAGCGGGCCGACTCGGCCACGATGGCCGGTTCAACCTGCCTGGCCAGGCGCAGCCAGCGGGCCTGAGCATTGGCGTCGGTCAAGGCCCCGTTGTTAAACAGGTGGCGGTAGACCCGGTCGGCCAGCAGCATTTTGAAATCGGGATTTTGGATGAGCGCCTCAAACAGGGGCTTGATGGTATTGGTCAGGCCGACCGCATTGGTTTGGCCGGTATGCACTCTGGCCCCGTCAACCCAGGTTAGCTCCCCATCCCAGCCAAAATAACGCACCTGGCCGGTGGGGTTTTGCACCGCAGCATACCAATTGTTTTGGGGCCAATCGGTGTTGCCGGCATACCACTCCAGGATCAAATAATCCACAAACTGGGGCACATCCAGCAGAGTTTGAACCTGGTCATACCTGGCCGGCTCCGCCAGGCCGCCCGCTTTGGCCAGGGCCAGCAGCGAGTTAAAACGGTCGCTCTCGCCGCTGAGGGCGCCGCTGTGGCTCACCACGTACCAATCCTCTTTGTTCCCTCCAAAGTAAGCGGCTTGAAAGGCGTCATTGGGCCGTTCGACTAGGTTATACAGGCCCCAATACAAGCCGTTGAGGTAGAGATGGACAAAACGGCCATGCACTCCCACCCCCGACAGGGCCGCCTGCGAATCGCGCAACCACTCATCGTGGGTGTAGGTGGTCAGGCGTTGGTCGCCGGTATCCGGGTGGCCGGCAAAGCTGCGGTCCGAGCCGGCCCGCAGGATCAACGTGTCAAACTCGCTTATCGGTGAATCGGGAAAGAGGGGGTACTTGAGTTTGGCCGCGCCGTATTTGTCTCGAAAAAACAAGCGGAAGGAGTGCTTGGGCATAAACTCCCAGCGGCCCGCCCCGCCCTGAATCCGCAGCCCGGCGTTGATTTGAAAGCCCTGCCGGTCGCCGTTGGGATCAAAATATTCTAGCGAGGCCGGCCGCTCCCAGCTTGGCCCTTTCATACGCGGGTTGGCGTAAATATCAAAATTGGAGGCAGCGGTAACAATAGACATGGTCGGGATGGCTTTGAGGCCCTCCTGCAAGGTTGGCCCGTAGCGCGGGTCATTAACGATGCGGGGGTCCATCTCATAGTCAGCCGGCACCGGCGAATCTTTGTGAGCACCGGCAAAATCTACAATATTGATCCCCCAGGTATTGGGGAAACCGGGTGGATTTTTGGACTGGCGCAGCACCTGGTCAAGAAAAATATAGGTTTGGGTGCTGACCGGGGCGGAGCGAAAATTGGGTTTAAAGGCGGCGGCCCGCACAAAGGTGGTCTGGTTGATGGCAATCGGCCCGGTGTAGCTCTGGCCGCGGCTCTCCGTTGGGGTGCTGCCGTCAAGGGTGTAGCGAATGACCGCCTCTGGGGTATCGCTGCTGAGGGTAACGGTAAAGGGCTGGTCATAAAAACCGTGCGGCTGGCTAAATTTGACCGGAGAGACAGTCCCGGCCCAGGCGATAGTGGCGTCATTTGGGCCGCCGGGGGTGGGTTTGGCGAGATAGTTAAAGGTAAGGTCGGCGGTACGGCCATAAGAGACATCCGGGTATTGCTGCGGGAAGCGGGGGGCCAGCGAATCCATCAGCCGGTTTTCCAGCACGTTATACAGCCCCAAAAATTCACCGGCCTGGTTGAGCTTAAAGTTGGCGTGCAGCTCTGCCCCCAATTGCTCGGCCTGGCGATCTTTGCCGGAGGCAAAAACAAGCAAATATTGACCCGCGCCCAAGCTGATATTTGGGAAAGCCCACTTTTGAAGCTGCCGGGAATCATCGCTGAGGAACCAGCCGGACAGGTTGATGGGCTGGCTACCCCGGTTGTAAAGCTCAATCCAATCAGAGTAGTCGCCATCGGCGTCAACCAGGCCGGTCTTGTTGTCGGCCATAAACTCGTTGATGAGCAGGTCGCCGGGGTTTTGGCCGCCTGGTTTAGCCAGTAAACGGTCTAGCCCCAATAAAACCCCGGCCAAAAGGATCAGCCAAAAAATTACTTTCCGCTTGCTTTGGGGAACCATAAGTAAGCCGCATTATAGTGGCGAGTAGGCCGGAGGGCAAGCTTATGATGAAGTATTGACATACCAGAACATTAGTGCTATAATCCTCAGCATATAGAACAAATTTTCTAATTTATGGAGGTATATCCTGTGGCCAAGGTTGTTGAAGAAAAAAATGGTAAAGCAAAAGCTTTAGAGGTTGCCTTGAGCGACTTAAAAAAGCGTTTTGGTGATGGCGCCGTCATGCGCCTGGGGGATCGAAACGAGCTGAATATCGAAACCATTCCCACCGGCTGTCTCTCTTTGGATATTGCGTTGGGGGTTGGGGGGGTGCCTAAAGGGCGAATTATCGAAATTTATGGGCCGGAGAGTTCCGGTAAAACCACCCTCTGCCAGCACATTGTGGCCGAAGCCCAAAAACAGGGCGGAGTTTGCGCCTTTATTGACGTGGAGCACGCCTTTGATCCCACCTACGCCGAAAAGTGCGGCGTCATGATTGATGATCTGTATGTGGCCCAACCCGATACCGGCGAACAGGCCCTGGAAATTACCGAGGCGTTGGTCCGCTCCGGGGCGATTGATGTGATAGTGGTTGACAGCGTGGCCGCCCTGGTGCCGCGGGCTGAGATTGAGGGTGAGATGGGCGACTCCCATATGGGTTTGCAGGCCCGGCTGATGAGCCAGGCTCTGCGCAAACTGGCCGGAACGGTCAAACAAAATAACTGTTTGATTGTCTTTACCAACCAACTGCGCCAAAAAATTGGGGCTATGTTTAGCAACCCAGAAACCACCACCGGCGGCATGGCCCTGCGCTTTTATGCCTCGGTACGGATTGACATTCGCCGCACCGAAGCCATTAAAGACAGTGGTGAAGTGATTGGAAACCGCACCAAAGTGACCATCAAGAAAAACAAAGTCGCCCCGCCCTTCCGCACCTGCGAATTTGATATAATGTATAATCAAGGCATCTCCAAAGCTGGCGATATTCTGGATATTGCCACTCAGGAAGGAATCGTTGAAAAAAGAGGGGCTTTTTACTCTTATGGCGAGCAGCGGCTGGCCCAGGGGCGCGAAAACGCCAAAACCTTTTTAGAGGCCAATCCGAATCTTATGTTCATCATTGAAAACAAGGTGCGTGAGATCAAGGGGCTGCCGGTACTGGACTCGCCGGTTTTCAGTGAAGCTTTTGAACCGAATTGGATGCAGAATCTGTCCGAAGAAAAACACACGCCGCCCCATAAAGAAAGCGAGCGGCCTATCAGCTATGAAGAGGTAGAAACTGCCTGATACAATCAGGGAAATCCTTCCACTTTAAACCTTGGTACCCCAAGAGGAGCAATTACTTCATCAGTATTGCTCCTCTTGGCTCATTAATTGGGCCTGACGTTTTATAAGCGGCCAACTCAGGCCGGCGCGGCTGCCCAAAAGACTCAAACAAAATTCAAACTTATGTATGCTATGATAAGAATATGGAAAGTAGCCGCCACCCGGGGCAGGTGATAAAAGAAGACCAAACAACAATCTAACCTTTTTCCTACAATTCTCTAATTAATTTCCAAACAATTTAAGATTAAATAGTAATGTGGGTGTTTCGCGCCCAATCTCCGGGAACTTCTTTTTATATCTCTAGTTAAATCAAATCACTTATGAAAAGTTTACGGTTTTGGATTATCGCCCTAATCCTGTGGCTCATTTTTTTCTTCAATATTGAGCGCCTCAACTCGCCCATCAATATTCGAGCTTATACCTACATTTTTGTGACCGGAGTGGTGATAGTGACGCTCCTCTTGCCCCGGTTACAGCGTATTCCTTTTTTTGTTTTGTTAATCACACCTATCCCTCTTTATTTGTGGCTCAAAGCCACTGCGGAACAGGGAGATTGGTTTGGAGATTTATTCCGGGGATATGCTTTACCTCTTACCGTTACCCAGGTAGCAGCCATTATTTTAACAGGTCTATTAGCTCGACAAGTTCTGCGCGCCATGC
>CAZDMM010000318.1:0-8067 GCA_964505845.1 uncultured Caldilineaceae bacterium | reverse complement strand
CCCGGAGCTGGTCGTACATCTCAAAGGCATCTGTTTGAAAGGCAACCAGCGGGTCTTGCTGGCCGTAGGCCCGCAGGCCAATCCCCTGGCGCAGATCATCCAGGGCCGTCAGGTGGCGCACCCACAGCATATCAAGCATCTGCAACATCAAAGCGCGCTCCCACTGTCGCAGCCGCTCTGCTCCCAGGATCTGCTCCATCTCCTCATATTTTTGTTCGGCCAGGTTTAAAAGCTGTTCCTCGATCTCATCCGGGTGTTGGTTAGCCCAGGTGTGAGAGGTCAGCGTGGCCGGTAAGGGTACAATCATGCGCACGGCGTTGTACAAAGCCGGCAAATCCCACTCGTCGGGGTCTTCGCCGGGGGTAAACTGCTGCACCAGCCCGCTGATAGTGCTCTCGATCATCCCCTGCAACGTTTCTTTAAGGTTAGAACTGGCAATAATCCGCCGCCGCTCGGCGTATGTCACCTCGCGCTGCTGGTTGATAACGTCATCATACTTGAGCAGATGCTTGCGGATATCAAAGTTGTGGCCTTCTACCTTGGTTTGAGCATTTTCAATGGATTTGCTGACAATCCCGGCTTCGATGGGAACATCATCTTCCACCCCAAAGCGGTCCATCAAGCTGGCGACGTTTTGCCCGCCAAAACGGCGCATCAAATCATCTTGCAGCGACACGTAGAAGCGGCTGGAGCCGGGGTCGCCTTGCCGGCCGGCCCGCCCGCGCAACTGGTTGTCAATCCGGCGGGCTTCGTGCCGTTCGGTGCCGATGACATGCAGCCCCCCCAGGGAGACCACTTTTTGTTTATCTTTGGCCACCACTTGCGACCACTTGCCCAGCGTTTCTTGCCACACCTGCGGGTCGAGCATGGTCAAATCCTCGCCCTTTTTGCGCAGTTCGTCGCGGGCCAGGCCCTCGGGGTTGCCGCCCAGCAGAATGTCCACGCCGCGCCCGGCCATGTTGGTGGCAATGGTGACGGTGCCGGGCCGGCCGGCCTGGGCGATGATGGTGGCTTCTCGCTCGTGCTGCTTGGCGTTGAGAACCTCATGTTTGACGCCCTGCCGTTCCAGCAGGTTGGAGAGATACTCCGAAGTTTCAATGGCAATGGTGCCGACCAGGATGGGCTGGCCACGCTGCTGCCGCTCTTTAATTTCATTGACCAACGCTTTAAACTTGGCCTGGGGATTTTTGTAGACCAGGTCAGGGTAATCAATCCGTTTGTGGAAATGCTCGCGCCCGTCGGGGCTGCGATATGTGACAATTTCGGCCCCATCTTCTTTGCGCGTTTCTCTGATCAAAGCTCCCTGGATGGCCCGGTACTCGATGTTGGTGGGCAGTACCACCACATCCAGGTCGTAAATAGCGCCAAATTCTTCGGCTTCGGTTTGGGCGGTACCGGTCATCCCGGCCAGTTTGTTGTACATGCGGAAGAAGTTCTGAAAGGTGATGGTGGCCCAGGTAAAGCTTTCGTGGCGCACGTTGACCCCTTCTTTGGCCTCAATGGCCTGGTGCAGCCCCTCGCTGTAGCGTCGCCCGTGCATCAAGCGCCCGGTAAATTCGTCTACAATGATAACCTCGCCGTTCTGCACCACGTAATCCACATCACGCTTAAACAGCACGTTGGCCCGTAAGGCGTTATCAAGATAAGGCGTCATCGAGGCGCTTTCGCCTTCATACAGGTTTTCGACCCCCAGGGCGTGTTCAATTTTTTCGATGCCGCGCTCGGTCAGGTAAACAATGCGCGCTTTCTCATCCACCACATAATCGCCGTCCGGCTCCTCGGCTTCTACGCTGGCATCGCTGCTGCGCCGCAGCGGGCGGACAAGCTGGGCAAACTTGCGGTACAGCTCACTGCTCTCTTCGGCCTGGCCGGAGATGATGAGCGGGGTGCGGGCTTCGTCAATGAGGATATTGTCCACCTCGTCAATGATGGCGTAGTGCAGTTCCCGCTGGGTCATGCGCTCCGGTTCGGTGACCATGTTATCGCGCAGGTAATCAAAGCCATACTCGTTGTTGGTGCCGTAGGTAATGTCGCAGGCGTAAGCTTCACGGCGAGTGATGGGCTGCAGGTATTGAAAACGGTCGTCGTTGTTGTGATAATCGGGATTGTATAAAAATGAAGCCTGGTCTACCCCGCCATTGCCGGCGCTCTGGATAACGCTCACGCTCAGGCCCAGCAGATGGTAAATTGGCCCCATCCATTGGCAGTCGCGCTTGGCCAGGTAATCGTTAACAGTGATGACATGCACACCGCGCCCCAACAGGGCATTGAGCACCACGGCGGTGGTGGCGACCAGGGTTTTGCCTTCGCCGGTGCGCATTTCAACCACTTTGCCTTCATGCAAAATGGCCCCGCCCACAATCTGCACGTCGTAATGGCGCAGGCCGATGGTGCGGCGGCTGGCCTCGCGCACGGTGGCAAAAACCTGGGGTTGAATCTCGGCTAGCAGTTCGGCTTCCAGCTTGAGCAGCCGCTTTTCGGCCTGCTCCAACTGAACTTGCAGCCGTTGGCGCTCCTGCCGGGTGGCTTCAACCACTTCCCGGCGCAGATTTTCTACCTCGCTTCGCTGCTCGGCAGTATCCTCAGCCAGTTGGCGGCGAAAGTCGGCCATCATCTGGCGCAGGTTGGCGTTACTCTTGGCCTGCATCTCCGCTTCAAGCCGGTTGACATCCTCGACCAACGGCGTGAATTTCTTGATTTCTTTTTGATTAGGATCGCCAAGAACGGCCTTAAAAATGTTCTTTAGCATGATATCTATAGCTCCTGTTTATCGTAACCAGAACAAAAAGCGTGAATCGCAAACTGAAGGCCCTGCGGGTAAAACGTAAGGGTATACCTTCAAAGATTCGCGTTGGGACAAGTCATTACGTTTTAGGTTTTAATCTTTAGGTTTCCGGCGTCTGCTCTGACTATTAGCGTGTGTATCCCAACATTGTACCACAATCCATGACTCTTCCGAAAAAAAGAGTGGTATAATAGAAAGAAGCGTAACTGGGCTAAAGGTGACTGGCGCTTATTCAACCATAGGCTTTGCTGGTCTCAACCGTCTTGCTAGCGGAGAAAAGCGCCGGTCGCCTGGATAGTTATAAACAAGCAAACACAATGAGGTGAGTGACATGTCAAAAAAAGATAAGAACGGCAAAAATAAAAAATCAAAAGAGCAGCCCGAAGCTCACGATGGCCGTGGCCCGCACAGCGAGGCCATCAAAAAGCATGAGAAAATGAAGACCAAAGTTTATGAGGAGGAGTTAGCTAAACTCCAAATTGAGCTGGTCAAGCTGCAAGAGTGGGTCAAAACCAAAGGGCTGAAAGTGGTGGTTATTTTTGAGGGGCGCGACGCCGCCGGCAAGGGTGGAGCCATCAAAACCATTACCCAATGCCTCAACCCCCGCGTGTGCCGGGTGGTGGCCCTGGGCACGCCCACCGAGCGGGAGAAAACGCAGTGGTATTTTCAACGCTACGTGCCGCATCTGCCGGCGGCGGGTGAAATCGTGTTGTTTGACCGCAGTTGGTACAACCGGGCCGGGGTGGAGCGGGTGATGGGTTTTTGCAGCGAGGCCGAGTACCAGGAGTTTCTGCGCTCCTGCCCCGAATTTGAGCGCATGCTGGTGCGTTCCGGGATTATTTTGATCAAATACTGGTTCTCGGTGAGCGACGAGGAGCAGGAACGCCGTTTTCAGGCCCGCATCAACAATCCGACCAAACGCTGGAAGCTCAGCCCTATGGATTTGGAATCTCGCAGCCGCTGGGTGGAGTATTCCAAAGCCAAAGATGCCATGTTTGCCTATACCGACATCAAGCAAGCGCCCTGGTACGTGGTGGAGGCCGACGACAAAAAGCGCGCTCGCCTCAATTTTATTCGCCACCTGTTAAGCCTGATCCCCTACGAGGATTTGACCCCCGAACCGCTCAAACTGCCCCCGCGCCAGGACGAGCTGGGCTACGTCCGCCCGCCCATTACGGATCAAACCTTTGTGCCGGAGGTGTATTAAATCCCAGACCGCTGACCGATGACCGGAGACTGCCGGGCAGTGGAGCCTCCCTGGGGAATGAGATTAATTAACTTGTGCGTGTCATTGCGAGCGAAGCGAAGCAATCCCCTTTGCGAGCCGGACGCTACGCGGCTTCGTCGTTCCTCCTCGCAATGACAAATGCCCAACTTATTAAATTCTTTGTTCCTAACCTGAGGTCGGAACACGCATTGAGGCATGGTCGGAACACGCATTGAGGCATGTACATGTCACTCTGAGCGAAGCGAGGAGTCCCTATAGCCTCACTTTTTCGACCAAGATTCGAAGGATTCTTCGGCCTCCAGCCTCAGAATGACAGGTTATTTAGAATGTAGGCGACGGTTTTTGGACTGACCATGCTGAATGATAGAACCTTGAACCATCAAGGGAGCGTCGTTGATGGCGCGCACATCCAGATTAGTCAGACCACAAGCGTCTTCTAAGGCAGCTTGAATCTTTAATTCAAGGGTCAGGCGCTCATAAGGTGGGGGCAACTCCGTTAGTACCAACGCAATATCTATGTCACTGGTGGGCAACGGGCAGAGCCATGCAAATAAGCGATTTCTATGGGGTATTGGGCCAACACCTCCGGCGCACAGGATTGCAAGCGCCGGGTGATTTCAGTAGCGCGCTACTGTCTTTCGATTTGAAGCTCATTTTGAGGTTGCATGGCTAATAAATCTAAGCTGCCTTCAAAACTTTGACTTCTTGGTTAATGCGTTCACCCAGCTCTGCTTCGGCCACTTCCAGATCATAACGGGCTTGCAGCCGTAGCCATACAGCGGCGTTGGTGCCAAAGTAACGGGCTAAACGCAGGGCGGTATCGGCGGTAATGGCTCGTTTACTATGAACAATTTGATTAATCCGAATAGGGGAAACGCCGATGTCCTTGGCCACTCGATATTGGCTCAGTCCCAGGGGTTTCATAAAATCTTCCCATAACACTTCACCGGGATGAATGGGGGGAAGTTTCTCCGAGTTTGCTTCTTCAACGATGGCAGTCAACAATTTCCACCTCCTGTGCCTGACTGTTGCTCCACTTAAAACAAATGCGCCACCGGTCGTTGACACCAATAACGACAGCAGGTAACGATAATATCGTCAAGCGATAAAGGATGGGGAGATGTGTCCTATCTTTTGGGCAGACCTTATAGGTTTTCAAAACCTTTAAGGTCTATTTTTCCCCAATTTGGAGTGATAATAAATCTCCTCCAAATGCGGCACGAGCCTATCCCAGCCGTAATGGGCCTCGGCAAAGGCGCGACCGGCTGCGCCCAACTCTGCCCGCCGGACCGGATTCGGCAATAAATCCAGCACGGCGGCGGCAAAGCTCTCCGGCTCGTCGGCCAGAATTAACTCTCGGCCATGCGTCACCGGAAACCCCTCCGCGCCGACGGTGGTGGAGACGATCGGAGCGCGCATCATCATCGCTTCCAATAACTTCAGGCGCGTGCCGCCGCCGACGCGCAGCGGAGCCACGTAAACCGTCGCGCCGGCCAGATAGGGGCGCACATCCTCCACATAGCCGGTGATGGTCACCCCGGGCCGGCCGCGCAGCGCCTCCAGTCGGGGGTGGGGCCGCTGCCCCACGATGGCAAAGGTGACGCCGGGACGCCGGGCCTGAATCAAGGGCAGCACCCGCTGCCCAAACCAGAGCACGGCGTCAATATTGGGCCGAAAATCCATCTTGCCGGTAAAAAGCAAATCGTGCCGGATCGGGTCACCCTGAAATTCAGCATAGGCGGCCAAATCTACCCCATTGGGGATGATGGTGATGGGAGCATGGGACGCAACCTCGCGCAGGGCGACTTCGTCGGGCCGGGACATGGCGATGGTGTGGTCAACCCGGCCCAGGAGAGCGGCCTCGTAGCGGCGTAAACGCTGCCACTGCACCCAACTGTAGGCGGCAGCCGGCCAGCGAGCCGGATTTTTGAGGTCGGCCAGGCAGGCCCGCTGCTGCAAAATCCACTCGGCGTTGTGGGCGTCGTAAATAATCAGGGGGCGGGGTTGGGTCAACTCGATGAGGGGCAGATAGGGGGCCATCTCGATGCCCTCGATTTGGACGACATCGAACGGTTTTTCTTGCAGCCGGGCGGCCAGCCGGCCGGCCAATTGGGGCGACCACAGGCGCAGGCTCATATCGGGGCGGGCAGTGGTCAACATTTGGCGCAGCCGCAGGCCGGCGCTGCGCCGAGGTACGGGCAGGCTCTCAACCCATTCGCACAGGCGGGGTAAAGGGCCGGGGTCGTCAGGAGCTTGATCCGGCTCCAAAAAGGTCAACACGCAGACGGTGTGGCGCTTGGCTAACTCTTTGACCAGGTTGAAATTGCGCAGGGTTGTGCCTTGATGGGGCGGGTACGGGCGTTGGGGGGTGAGGAGCAGGATGTGCATTGTGAATGGCGAATGGCGAATGAGGATGAAATGATTCGCAGATTCGCTCATTCGCTGACTCGCTCTATCCCTGGCCCACTTTGTGATACACTTCCAACGTTTTGCGGGCGGCTTCTTGCCAGGAGAATTTTTTGGCTCGTTTAAGTCCTTTGCAGATCAAATCCTGGCGCAGTTCGGCTTCGGTCAGCACGCGCCACAGGGCCACGGTGAGGCCGTCAATATCGTGTGGATCAACCAGCAGGGCTGCGTCGCCTACCACTTCGGGGATGGAGGAGATATTGGAGGCGACGACCGGCGCGCCGCAGGTAATGGCTTCCAGCGGGGTCAGGCCAAAGCCTTCATAAAAGGAGGGATGTACCAGCAAGCTGGCGGCGTTATAGAGGTAGAGCAAATCCTCAGAAGGCACCCGCCCCAAAAAAACGACGTGTTTTTCCAGGTTTTGCTTGCTCACCGTTTCATACACCTCTTCCCACAGCCAGCCTTTGGAGCCGGCCAATACCAGCAGTTCTTCGCGTTTGTAGTCGTCGCGCAGGCGGCGGTAGGCCCGCAGCAGGCCCGGCAGGTTTTTGCGCGGCTCGATGGTGCTGACAAAGAGGATAAAGCCGGGATCCAGTTTGTATTTGCTTTTGACCACCGGCTGCACCTGCTCTTTGGGCAGGGGGCGATAAATGGGATTGGCCGCCTCGTGAATGACGGTGATTTTCTTTTCTGGCACGCCGAGCATTTTGATGCTGTCGGCCTTGGTGGTTTCAGAAACGGCAATGATGTAGTCGGTTTTGCGCCAGGCCTGGTCAATTTGACCGTAATAGCGGGCGCTCTCTTTGGTTAAAAAGTGAGGGTAGAGCAGAAAGGCTAAATCATGGATGGTAATGACCGATTTGCAGTTGCGTTTGAAGGGGGGGATAAAATCGGGACTGTGGAGCAGGTCCAGCCCCAGCCGTGAGATTTCAAAGCTAAGCGCCGTTTGCTCAAAACGATTATGGCTGGGCGTCCAGAGTGATTTGCGAATAAACCCGTTGTTTTTGACAATGGTTGATCTATCTTTGCGGCTTTGCAGCAATAAAAAAGTATCTTCTTTGAACTCAAGGCTGGCCAGCGCCTCGGTTAGCTGCAAAATATATTGCCCAATACCGGCCCGGTTATAAAAAACTAACCGCGCATCTATGCCAATGCGCATTTTTAATACACTTTCCTCTCGCCATAAAAAATAATGCTCCCTGTGCACAATTCAGGGAGCATCACTGATCCAAAATCAACAAAAATATACCATCAATTGCCGGTAACGTCAAAATAATGAATGAGAGTTGCCCGGATGTGAAAAACAGAGACGCCCCAAAGATTCTGGGCTGCCTTAAGGCTTTTGGCGCTTTTTGAGCAAGATGATGGCCGGCAGCAAGGCTGCTAACACCAGCCAGGAGCCGATAGTTTTAGGGGTGAAAGCTGCTTCTTTGAGACCGGTTTCAGGTAAAAAGATGATCGGGAAAACAGGTACCGGTGTCACCGAAGCCGACGGTGGATAGACCGGGGTAGGGCTAGGTGGTTTGGGGGTAGCGGTGGGGGGCAGCCGGGTTCCGGTGGGGGTGGGAGTGGGGGTGATGGTTGGGGTAGAAGTTGGGGTGTGAGTAGGCGTTGGCAAAGGTTCAAGCCTTAAAACGGTGCTGGCGCT
>CAZDMM010000317.1:0-8067 GCA_964505845.1 uncultured Caldilineaceae bacterium | reverse complement strand
GGGGGCGCTGCTGGATTATCCCGATGAACTGATGATTGACTGGGGCCAAACGCCGGTAGGGAGTGTGGCCCACATCTATTGGCCCCAGGTCAACGCCGCCGCAGTGCTGAATCTGGCTAACCGCCTGTATGGGGCGCACCTGCTTTCGGCATCCGACGGCCACACCATTGACTGCCAGGTGACTCGCGGCGTGACCTATATTCCGATCCCGCCCGGCAGCGTTGAGAACATCGCCGGCCTCTTGACGGTAGACCTGCCCTTGACGGTGTCAGTCGGCCAGGAGTTCAACATCATCGTGCGGCGCATCTCGACCCGTCGCTTCAGACAGGAACCCGTCCTGGCCCAACGCGGCCCGGCCGTCCAGACGCTTCTGGAGGCTAAAGAGGGTAAACGCAAGACCGAATCCGGCAAAATCGAGGAGCCTAAAGAGCCTCGCCCCATTCCACCGATGCGAAACTGGCGTTACGTGACCGGGACCTTCCAGGTGAAAATTCCGGTCACCACGCCGCAAATTATGCTGCGCCCGGACGAAGATGCGCTGGCCGTGATGAAGTGGCGGCTGCAATCCATGGGGCCGGGCAACCGCTGGTATCCCGTGTTGCAGCGCTACATCGAGTATCTCTCGGCGCGCATCAGCGGGCTGGGAGGCGACCCCAGCGCCATTCCGCCATCGCCCAACGGCGCGCCGGTAACAAGCGGCGAGCCAGAGGTGGTCGTGTTCACCGGGAAAGTGATCGAGATTATTTATGATTGCTTTGGCCGCCTGGAAGCGTTTGTGTTGGATGACTGCGGCGAGCGGCGCACTTTCAAAACGCACGAACCTGAGATTGGAGAAATTGCGCTGCGGGCATGCAAGGGGCAGTTGCTGCTGTCGGTCTACGTTGAGGGCGAGCTTCACCATCAACATCGCCTCCGCAAGTTGGTCATCAGATGTTGAGGGTTTCATAACACGGTGGCGCGACAGGGAGACGCCCATCTTAAGCTTGCCTTAATCTCTGGTTGAGGCAAGCTTAAGGACAAAACAGCCCGGTTGGGTGTAGCATAGGGATGATAAACTTACCTTGAGGAGACAGCAATGGCACTCCAGCCAAGTTCTGCACGGTTTCAACCTCGCTATTATCATCTAACTTTCATTCAATGGAGCCTGGCGGCTGCCCTGTTTAGCGTTATTTTCCTGGCCGGCCTGGCCGGCTTCTATGTCTACCGTAATTCCAATCTGGTGGTGAAAACCGTCGAGCGGGTGCGAGACATCGTCGGGCCACGTCCCGTAGCTATCGCTGAGGAACTGGTCTTTAAGGTTGAGGATTGGTACAATAATCTCAACTATCGGGTGACCGGCAACGCTTCAAGCTGGCAGTTTTCCGCTCCCACTTCAAGACCGGCGTTAAGCTTAAACGCCCTAAAGGTGAGCCAGGAGGGGCTGAAAATCGTCAATACCAACCCGGCGCCCCCATCAGCCCCCACTTTCACTCCACCGGCGCCCCCGGGGCCGATTCTTCACGACCGGGCCTTGCCCACCGAAGGGCAATGGCAGCCTCTGGCAACCGCCGGCCAACCCACCGGCCAGCCACCCATCCTGTGGTCCACGTTTATCCGGCCTGATCCTGACCGCCCTTATGCCAGGGTGGCCCTGGTAGCGATGGATCTCAGCCGCAGCCGGCTGCATCTGATGATCGGGACCAAAGAACCGGAGAGTTCTAAACCCAATATCGCCCCCCGGCCTGGCATGATTCCGCCGGAGGTGCAGGCCGGCGGCGCCCTGCTGGCCGCCTGGAACGGCGGCTTCCGGGCTATGCACGGCCATTACGGTATGATGAGCGACGGCGTGATATGGCTGCCGGCAAAACCCGGCATGGCAACCCTGGCTATCAAGCGGGATGGGCAGGTTATCATCGGGGCCTGGGGGCGCGCGGTTACGGCGGCGATGAGTTTGGTGGCCTGGCGGCAAAACAACCCCCCTTTAATTGAAAACGGGGTCATCAACCCCGATGTGCATGCCATCACAAACCTTAAGGAGTGGGGGATGACCATCGGCAATAAGGCGGTCACCTGGCGCTCTGGCTTGGGGCTAACACGGGATGGGCGCTGGCTCATCTATGCCGCCGGCAATTCCCTTTCAACGGAAACCTTGACGGCGGCGCTCCAGGCCGCCGGGGCCTACAATGCCATGCAAATGGACATCAACAATCCTTATGATCGCTTTGACACCTACACCGCGCTGGCGCAGCGGGTGCAGGTCAACAATGAGCCTTTCACTCTGCCGCTGACCGCGAACAAGTTGATTGACCAGATGAAAGGCGGGCCGGATCAATTTTTAGTGCCCTACGAGCGCGATTTCTTCTATCTGACCAGCCAGGCGACCCAGGCCAAATATGCCCCGTCCCCGTCTCTGGCGGCTCTGTGGCAAAAGGTGGACAGCTCTAACCAGCTCATTTCGCTAAAAAAGGCTAATGCCCCGTAATCTTGCCCCATGAGGCGGCATAAAAAGCCAGATAATCGCCAACATGCGAGCGCCAGTAGGGCCGATTATGGCCGCCCGGCCACTGCTCAAACGTGGCCGGGATTTTAGCCGCACTCAAAGCGGCCGCCAGGCTAGCCACCCCGGCCTTCAAACCATCTTCGGCCCCAACATCCAGCCAGACCCGCAGCGAGCGCAGTTCAGCCGGGTGAGCGGCTACCAGGCCAAGCGGGCTGTAGGGATCATCTTTTTGGCCGGCTACCGGGCTATGGCCGCCCACGGCGCTAAACAACTCCGGGTGGCGAAAGGCGATTTCCAGGGCCCAAAAGCCACCCCGGCTGATGCCGCCAATGGCCCGATGTTCCCGGTCAGGACGGGCCGGGGTGTGCGCCTCTACCCATGGGATTAACTCAGCTACGACAAAGTGCTCAAAGGGCAAGTCGCCGTCGGGCCGGGGGTGCAGATTGTCGTCAAGACGTTTCGGGAAAACCAGGATCAGCGGCGGGAGTGTCCCCTTGGCCCGGCCCTCATCCGCGGCCTCGTCTATAGCCACGTCATCCCACTGGCTTTCGTCGGCATTAGCGCCGTGAAGCAGGTAAATCACCGGCAGGCCGGCGCTATCACAAGGATCACAAGGGGGCACAAATATCCGCACCGGCGTCGTTTGGCCCAGAGTTTGGCTGAACACCTCTACATCTAAGCGGCGGCTGGCGCGCCGGCAGCTTGTTTCTGGACATATGGCCGTTGGGGTTTGCTGCGGGCCAGCCACCCCCGTACCCGGCTCAACGCTGGCCGTAGGGTTCAGCGCCGCCACGACCATAGAAGTCGGGCCAGACCCTGCTGTGACAGCCGGTTCTGCGGGGGCGGTCGAAGCGCAGCCGGTTACTGCCAGTATCATCATCCCACCAATAAACCAGCGCAGCATAATTAAAACTTCAATTTCCTCGTAAATGCCCTCACCTGCCGCCAGGGGCCTTTGGCTCTGCTGCCGGATCAGGGAGATGAGTGACCAGGCGCTGCTGAACAGCCCAATGATACACCTCGCCGGATGGCTGTCAAACCGGGGCAGCCGGCGCTTTGGGAGCCATATCCGAATAACCCCGTAGGTGACGCATCCCTACCCGCACCGGCAGCTCTGGGGCAGGTGTGCGTCACCGCTTGGCATAGGGACGCCAGCCTGCTATTTTAGGATAGGCTTAAGAAGCGTTACCTAAACATAAGCCAGGCTGTCACGGACGCTGGTTTGGGCCGCTTTTTGGGCCGGAAACCAACTGGCAAAAACAGCCAAAATGGTGATGATGGCCAGCCAGGCCCAGATGCCAACCGTAGAAACCTGGTAAACCAATTCTATCTTCAAAACAGCCGACAGGGTTTGGATGGTCAGTTGGCCCGCCGGAAAACTGAGCGGGATGGCCAGCAGCCAGCTCAGCCAGCCCAAAATCAGCCCCTCGCCCACAAACTGGCCAGCCACCGCCCAGCCCGAAGCGCCAACAGCCCGCATCACCCCAATCTCGCGCGTCCGCTCAATGACGTTGATGGCCAAAGTGCCGCTGAGGGCTACGGCCCCCACCAAGGCGGTCATCAAAGCCATGCCGGTGAGAATGCCAAAGAGCATGGCCATTTGATTGGTGCGTTGGGTTGCCAGGCGGTGGGCGGTGTCCTGGGCGCTGGCCGTCACCTCATAGCCGTGCGCTTCGTACAGCGTCCGCAGGTCGGCGGCGGCAGCGGCTTCGCCGGCGGCGTCATGAGCCAAGGTTTGGACCCGGATACTCTGGCCCTGACCCACCTGGCGCAGTTCGCGCAGCAGCGGCTCGCGCGGCGTCAGGGCAGCCTCCTGGTCTACCGGTTCAAAGAGCAAGCCCACCACCTGCCAATTCGACTCCCGTTTGGTGGGAATGTCAACCGTAATCCAGTCGCCCACCCCCACCCCCATCACCTGGGCCAGCTCCTGGTTGAGCACGACGGCATATTCGTCGCCGGGGTGCAGCCAACGTCCGGCCCGCAGTTGGGGCACGTAAGCCCGCGAGGGTAATGGAACCCCGCGTAAACTGATCTTGCTGTCGTCGTTGGTTTCCGGCTGGCCCAGGCGGCGGGCTGTCCCTTTGGCCGCGCCCCACACCTCAACCGCCGTCACGCCGGGGTGCGACAGGGTGAGCGCCTCAACCTGCTTGATGCGGGCCGGCTCTTCCAGGTCGAGCAGAACATTGACCTGAAAAATGGATAGCAACACCTCACCAAAAGTGTGGCTGAGTGAAGCCCGCGTATTCAACACCATCATGAACATCACCCCTGCGCCGATCAGAGTGATCTGGGTGAAGAAAACCCGCTTGGGGTTACGAAAGGTATTGCTGAGAGTCAGCGAGAGCAGGCGGGGAACGGATTGGAATTTCAGCAGCAGCCGGTCCAGCCAATTGGAGGCGCTGCCCAGGCCATACGTGCTGATGGCCTCACGCACGGTAATGCGCCCCCCCAGGTAAACCGGGATGATGGCGACCAGCAGCGGCGACAACAGCGCGACCCCGGCCTGGGCCGCGACGGCGGTTAGGGAGATGGCAAAGGGGCCGGGGATCATGCCCTGCCGGTTAACGATCAACCCGCGCAGGCCGTGCGCGCCCAGCGCCCCCAAGGGCACAGCCACCAGCAAAGCCAAAACCGCATAAAACAGCACTATGCTGAGATAGATAAGCAGAATCCGGCCAAAGCCGGCCCCAATCGCCTTCATAATCCCAATCTGGTTGACCTGCTGCACAATGACGGCATTGATGGTGTTGTAGACCAGGAACAGACCCAAAATCAGGGTGGCGGCGGCCATCACGCTCAAGATAAAAAAGACGCTGTTAATAGCCTCCTGACCGGTAAACTGGTCGGGTTTGCCGGTGCGGCTTTTGAAACCACCCGGCGCAGATATGGCCGGGCTGACCTCAGCGCCCTGCTGCTCCAGCTCGTGCTGGATCCGGTCGGCCATCACTTTCACCCGCTCGTCGCTGTAGTCGGGAATGGTCGCCAGGATGAGGCTGGAGCCAGCCTCGCCGGTGAGCTGGGTAAAACGCTCACGGGTGGTAAAAAACATCGGGTCGGGTAGCGAAGCCGGTGAGGGATGGGCCGCGTTGTAGAGCACGCCGTTTAACTCAACCGGGTAGATTTTGTTGCTGATATCCAGTTCCACCCAATCGCCCACCGTCAGCCCGCGCCCACGCTGAACGCCCATCAGCTTGCGCCGGGGCCAGTCTCCACTGTCTATTTTAACCTGCCGGATGGTCTGGGCCTCGTAATCTTCCAGCGCCACCAGGATAGCCGGCTGCCAGAGGTCAGCCGGGCCGCGCCGCCAGCGTACCGTTTTAGATTGGTACCAGCCCTCAACCGTTTTAACGCCGCGCAGGTGCGCCAGGGAGTCGAGCAAGGTGTCGTCTACCGGGGGCTTGACCTCCAGGCCGATGGTGGCGGGGGCCGAAGCCTGCCAGGTGCGGGTGACATCTTGCAGAATAAACTCTTTGGCCCCCAGCACCGCGCCCACCGCAAACGCGCCAATGGCGATGATGGCGATGACCCGCAGGGTGCGGCCCTTATTTTCCCACAAATCGTACCAGATTTTGTGCCTGATGACGCCCATTTCAACGTTACCTTTGCCTGATAGAACTGTCAACAGCGTACCATTTTTTGAGGCGATTGTCTCCGACTTTTGTCGGATTTTCAAGCCGGTATAACTTTTTTTACCTTTCCGGTGCTGCTCGACAGCCAGGGCGAGTTGATGAGATTGTACGGTGTGCGCGGCCTGCCCACCACCTTCATCATTGACCGGGACGGGCGCGTCCGGCACATCCAGGCCGGGGCCATCACCCAGGCCGGCCTGGAAGCGATTGTCGCTCCCCTATTGGATCAAAAATTTTATCAAAGCTGGATGAGCGAGGGGGCAGGTCAATGACCTGCCCCCTTCTTGGGCTTTCCCTAATTGGGGGGCGTGTTCCGCAGCCAGGGCGGGCCACCCCCTTGCCCCCCACCGGGCAGGGGTTGGGCAACCGCCGGGGCCGTCGGCTCCCAGGCCCGCAGAAAGCTGACCAGGCTGTTCAATTCGGCATCGGTCAAACGGCCACCCCAGGCCGGCATGCGGGTGTTGGGTACCCCTTGGGCAATAATCGTCTTGATCGCCTGATCCGGGGTTTGGCTGAGAAAGCTCTGCACATTCAAGGCCGGGGCCATCCGCGTTCCCTGCCCATCCGGGCCGTGACAGGTGGCGCAGGCCACGCTGAACAACTGGCCTCCGGCGGCAACGACTTCGGCGTTGCTGCTGGCAATGGGCGGCAGTTCCGGCTGCGGGATCATACCCGGCGGGATTTCACCCCAGTTACGCAGCAGCCCCACCAGGCCGGCAATCTTCTGGGTTGAAAGCGCCTGTCCCCAGCCGGCCATCAGCGTCCCGGCCACACCATTGGTAACGATCCGGGTCAAATCCGCATCGCTCTTCTGGCTGCGCAGGGTGGCATCGTTGAGGATGGGGGCAATAGCCGTGCCTTCGCCGTTCGGCCCGTGACAGCCGGAGCAGTTGGCGGCGTAAAGCGGCAGAGCTTCGGCCAGTACCGGGCCGTGCGGCAGTGTGGCGACTTCGGCCAGGGTCTCTGCCGGGATTTCTACTTTCAGCACGGTGGGCGGGTTTAGCCCGGCGGCATCTACGGTGCGGGCGGTTTTGGCCCAGTCCCCGCTCTGGATCATCGCAATCAACTGGTCAAGCTGCTGGCTGTTGAGCACCCCGCCCTCGTTGACGCCCCAGGCGGCCATCGCCGTGCCGTAGCGGCCCCGCTCAATGGTTTTGAACAGGGTCTCGTAATCCATCGCGCGAACCCCGTCGTTATCCAGACCGGGATACGCGCCAATCCCCCGGCCGTCGGCCCCGTGACAGACCACACAGTTTTGAGCGTAAATCAACTCCCCCAGGAGCACCGATTCGGCCCGCAGGCGGGCCTGGGCTGTCTCCATCCGGTTATTCTCATTAAAAGCATAGACCGGCAGGGCCAGGGCAATGATCCCCGTGGCGATCAGCCCGATCAAACTCCAAATTTTCATAACTCCTCCACTCAATAATAGTAGTTACGCGGCGAGGCTTACATACTTTCCCGGAAGTTGGTTTTAAACCCTAAAACGCCTCATAATTCGAGTAGATTGGGTAGAATCAGCTTCCGGGAAGGTTGGCTGCGTAACTCCTTAGAAAATAGCCCTCACCCCCAACCCCTCTCCCAATGGGAGAGGGGAGTCGCGTCAGCGACGGGGTGAGGGATTTTCATCGTCGGTGGTGTGCCGCAGGCTCATGATGACTCCTGTCAGTAGAAGACCAAAGACTGGATTTTCCCTATCTGCGGTCTATGGATAAACAACCTGGGCCGGGTCGAAGCGGTCGCGCTGGATAACCGTGCCGGTATCCACTTTGACCAGGCCACTTTCAATAACAACCTGGAAGAGATCGAGAGCGCGGGGCGCAGGCGGGTTCAGCACCTCGCCCCTGGCGTCAAAAGCCGAAGCGTGGCAGGGACAGAGAAATTGTCCTTTGGGCGCAGCCCAGGGAACGGCGCAGCCCAGGTGGGTGCATTTGCGATACAGGGCCAGGAAGCCGCCATCGG
>CAZDMM010000316.1:0-8069 GCA_964505845.1 uncultured Caldilineaceae bacterium | reverse complement strand
GCACCGCCTTTGGCCTGCGCATGCGGGCGGTGGGCCTGGGGCCGGAGGCGGCCCGCTTTGCCGGCATCAAGGTAGGCCAAACGATGCTGATTTCGGCGCTGGTCAGCGGCGGCATCGCCGGGCTGGCCGGGGTTAGCGAGATTGCCGGGATTCATTATCATCTCATTGACGCCATCTCGCCCGGCTATGGCTACACCGGCATCATCATCGCCACCCTGGGCGGGCTGAACGCCCTGGGGGTGGCCCTGGCGGCGGTGTTTATCGGCATCATTGACACCGGCTCTCAAACCGTCAGCCGCGCCCTGGGCGTGCCCGCGTACCTGGGCGATGTTATCCAGGCCACCCTGCTGCTGGTCACGCTGGGCATGCTGTTGTTGCAAAGTTATCGCCTGCGCTGGCAATGAGCGCTGCGAAACAACATAAATGATCAAAGGCGGTTAGCGCCAGTAATTGATGATAGCCGATGGTTGTGCTAAAATTTCTGTACAAAATTTTGTACAACAAAGGATTATGAAAATGACCACCAAAATAATTCCTGTGAGTGATCTGCGGCGCAATGTCAGTCAAACCATTAAAGAAATTCGAGAGCAAGATGAAGCAGTTTATATCACTCAACACGGCCGCCCGCAGGCAGTCCTGGTTAGTTACGAGCATTATGAGCAATTGCTAGAGCAAGTCAAACGGCAAGCAGTATACCCGGCGGCCGAAACCATTCGCAACGACCCGGAGTTGGTGGCCCTGGTTGAACGCATTAAGGCCACGCCGCCCAATCCGGCAGCCATTCATCCCGCCACTGCCTCGCTGGCCCAGCTCTTGCAAAACGCCCCAGAAGACCCAGATTTTAACCTGGAAAGCTGGACGCGGCAGTGGGACGCCATAGAAGCTGAAATGAAGGTGGTTGATCGGGCTGATGATATAGCTGAAAGTCGTGGCTGATGGCTGCTTACTTAATGGATACCAATCATCTCTCACCGCTGGTTACACTTAATCATCCCCTACGGCGGCGCTATCTTGAGGCGCAGCAAGGTGGACACACCTTTGCCCTGACTGCCCCGGCTCTAACCGAAACTTTGTTTGGCATTAGCATCCTGCCTCGATCCAAGCAAAATGTAGCCGAATGGCAGCGCCTGTTGCCCGGCCTAACTGTTTATGATCTTGATCGCGCCGACGCCGGACAAGCCGCCGAACTGCAACTTCAATTGCGTCGCCAGGGCTGGCGGTTAGCCACCGTGGATGCCCTCATTGCGGCTGTCGCTTTACGCTATGATCTTACCCTCCTGACCCGCGATAAAGATTTTACAGCTATTTCTGCACTCAGATTGGAGAATTGGCTGGAAAGTTGATCGAACCAAGCTACTACCGGGCAAAGGAGATAAACTGATGGATATTACCTTCTTTCTTACCTTCCTGATTGGACTGATTGCAGCCATGTTACGGGTAGCCACGCCGCTGATTTATGCCACCATCGGCGAGGTTGTCACCGAGCGGGCCGGCATTTTGAATCTGGGCATCGAAGGCATTATGTTCATCGGCGCGTTTGTGGGCTTTGCCGTCGCTTACCATGCCCACGCCGCCGGACTGCCCGGCTATCTGTGGCTGGGGCTGCTGGGGGCGCTGGTGATCGGGGTACTGATGAGTCTGCTGATGGGCTTTTTCAGCGTCACGTTGGGCGTCAACCAGCACGTCTCCGGGCTGGGCATCACCCTGCTGAGCATCGGCCTGTCGCTGTTTGGCTTCCGGCTGGTCTTTGGCGAAAGTAAGGTGCTGCCCTCGGTTGACCCGTTTAGCCAATTTTCCATTTTTGGCGACCTGCCGCTGCTGGGGCCGATTTTTAACCAATACCTGCTGACTTACCTGGCCTTCATCGTCATCATTCCGCTGGGCTGGTGGATATTGTATCGCACCAGCTTTGGGCTGCACCTGCGGGCCGTGGGTGAGAACCCCGAAGCCGCCGACGCCGCCGGGCTGAATGTGTTCAGGCTGCGCTACCTGGCCCTGGTGATCGGCGGGGCGCTGATGGCCGTCGGCGGGGCGTTTTTGTCGCTGGCTCAATTGGGGGCATTTTCGCCGGGGATTATCGCCGGGCGGGGCTGGGTGTGTATCGCCCTGGTCATCTTTGCCCGCTGGGATCCCGTGCGGGCCATGTGGGGGGCGCTGCTCTTTGGCGGCGTCTTTGCCCTGCAACTGCGCCTGCAAACCACCGGCATGGATTTACCGTTTGAGGTGTTTTTGGCTCTGCCCTACCTGGCAACCATCGCCGCCCTGGCGATTGCGGGACGGAATGCCGCGTATCCGGGGGCGTATCTCAAGCCGTATCGAAGGGAATAAGAACAAAGCAGCAGGGTAGCAGGTAGCATTTTTAAGCTGCGACCTTGCGACCTGCTACTCTGCTACCCTGTTTTAAAAATCTGCTTCACTGAGGAGAAAAGTATGTCAACCTTGGATGAATTCATGCAAGCCGCTCTTGAAGAAGCCAAACAAGGGTTGGCCGAAGGCGGCATCCCCATCGGCTCGGTGCTGGTGATTGACGGCAAAATTGTGGGCCGGGGGCATAACCGGCGGGTGCAAAAAAGCAGCGCCATCCTGCACGCTGAGATGGACTGCCTGGAAAACGCCGGCCGGCTGACGGCCAAAGATTACCAGCGGGCAACCCTGTATTCCACCCTGTCGCCGTGCGATATGTGCAGCGGCACGGCCCTGCTGTACAAAATCCCCAAAATTATCATCGGCGAGAACCGCACGTTTCAAGGGCCGGAGGATTACGTTCGCTCGCGCGGGGTCGAGGTGGTCATCCTGGATAATGAAGAGTGTTATCGCCTGATGCAGGATTTCATCGCCGCCAAGCCGGAACTGTGGAATGAGGATATTGGGGTGTGAGGGTGAAGGCTGGAAGAGGAGAAGGTGACTTATTGACCGATCTTCCCACCTTCCAACCCCCCAGCTATCCATACAACCATTAACTCTCCTCCAGCTCCGCTGTGCTGTCAGCCACGCGAGGATGGGGGATTTGCACCTCCAGCAGCAGGCCGCCGCCGGGTTGATTTTGCAATTTTAAGCGCCCGCCCAGCAGGGTAACTCGCTCGCTGATGCCCAACAAACCGTAATGCCCATTAGCCGATAGGTGGGCCAGGTCAAAGCGCTCGTTCAGGCCCTGCCCGTTATCGGCAATAACCATCAGCAGCATCCGGGGCGAGGTATGCTTCAAACAAATCTGGACGGCGCTGGCCTGGGCGTGTTTGCGGATATTGCTCAGGCCCTCCTGAACAATGCGGAAGATGGACAGCTCAATAGGTTCCGGTAGCCGGCCCAGGTTAGGACTCAGTTCCAGGTTAACGGCCAGGCCGGTGCGCTCGCTCCAATCACGGGTGTAGGAGCGCAGGGCAGCGCCCAGCCCCAGGCTGTCAATGGTGGGCGGGCGCAAATTGCCGCAAATCTGGCGTAAATCATCCACCAACATCCTGATGCTGTCTCGAATATCCGCAATTTCGTCTTTGAGCGGGTCCGATACCATCGCCTCGGCCCCTACATCTTCCAGACGATAGTTAATGGAGAGCAAATCCTGGATTACCTGGTCGTGAATTTCACGGGCCAGGTGCTTGCGTTCTTCTTCTCGTTCGGTCAGCAAGCGGCGCTGCGCATCTTGCAAAGCCAGGTTAGCCCGGTCAAGAGCAGTTACCTGGGTGGCTAACTGGTCAATAAGCTGCTGGTTCAGGTTATCTTGCGCGGCCAAATCTCGCTCTAACAAACGCTGCTGGTGATGGAGGTGTTCGGCCTGCTGCCTGGCCCGGTAATAGCTATCTAAAGCCCAGATAGCCGGAGTTAGCTGTTGGCGGTCGCTGGCGCCCACCAGGGCAGAGACCACTTCTTCGCGGGTAGTTTCATCGGTGCGGTAGCTGGCTACCCAGCGTCCCTGCCGCAGCACAATCAGGCGGTCGGTTACATCAAACAGATGATCCAAACTGTTGCTGCAAAAGAGGATGGCAATACCCTGCCGCTGCCAGTTTTGGATGAGCGAGAGCAGTTTTTGCTGATACGAGTAACTCAGCAGGACGGTGGGTTCGTCAACGATAATCAGCCGGACCGGGCGAGTCATAGTACGGGCGATGGCTATCATCTGCCGCTTTTCACTGGACAGGTTAGCCACTTTCTCATGCAAGGAGTTAAAGGGCACATCAAGCTGGCGCAGGATGCGAGCCGCCTCTTTATCCATCCAGCGCCGGTTAGGCACTTTCCACCAGCGGGCTACGGTGGGCCGGCCGACCTCGCTGCCCAAAAAGATGTTGCTGGTAATGTCAAGCTGGTCGGCCAGGTCCGGCTTTTGGTGAATCACCTCAATCCCCAGGGCGCGGGCCGGAAAAGGCCACTCCAAACGCCGGCCGGAAAAGTAAATTTCGCCCTCGCTGGCCGGGTACAGGCCGGCCAGGAGCATGGTCAGCACCGTTTTACCGGAACCGCTGCGGGCCGCCAGGCCGACCACTTCTCCCGGAGCCACCTCAAAGCTAACCTGCTGCACCGCCAGCAGATTGCCAAAGTTTTTTGAGAGGTTGATGACTCTTAAGAGTGGGTCCATTCGAATAAGTTTAACTTTTGCGCCGCTGCCAGTAATCCATGAGAATGGCCACAAAAATCATGGCCCCGATGGCCACGGCTTGCCAGTAGGCCGAAAATCCCAACAAAACCAGGCCGTTGCGAGCGATTTGCATCAACACCGCCCCCAGGAGCACCCCCACCACGCTGCCCTGCCCGCCAAAAAGGCTGGTGCCGCCAATCACCACGGCGGCAATCACATCAAGCTCATAACCCAAAGCGGCGGTTGGGGCGGCCACGCCCAGCCGGGCTGTCATCAGCAACCCACCCACCGCAGCCAGCAAACCGCACAAGGTGTAAACCAGGATTCTGATGCTGGCTACATTAACGCCCGAAACCAGCAAAGCCCGCTCACTGCTGCCCAGGGTGTAGATATAACGGCCCAACACCGTCTGGCTGAGTAACAAGCTTACCAGGGCGGTCAGCCCCAGCATAATCAAGACCGGCAGGGGAATATCCCAGTTCCACACCGAGAAGTTGTACACGCCCAACATGCCAAAATGGGCGGGCAGGTCACGGACCGGCCAGCCGCCGGTCAGGCCAAAAGCCAGCCCGCGCGCAATGCTCATCGTTCCCAGAGTGATGATATAAGAAGGCAGGGTGACCCGGCCTACCAGCACCCCATTGACCCAGCCCGCCGCCCCGCCGGTCAGCAGGCCGGCCCCGATGGCCAGCGGAATCGGCACGCCGGCCTGCAAACACAAGGCGCTGATTAGCCCGGCCAGAGCCATCACCGCCCCCACCGACAGGTCTACCCCGCCGATGATGATGACCATGCTCTCGCCAAAGGCGGCAATGGCAATCCAGGAGCAGGCCCGCGCGACATTAAACAGATTGTTGCTGGTTAGAAAGGTGCGGGTGTTTAAACTTAAAAAGGCGCTCACCAGCAGCACCAGCATCAAAACAAATAAATAGCGGTGCTCAACCAGCATGCGCCAGTACCACCGGCCCACCTGGCTCACCCAGGCCGGCTGCCGGCCGGAAGTTGGTAAAGATACCGCTTGCTCGTTCATGCGCCCTCAGACTACCAGGTCGTCTATAACCTGGCGCAGTACGGTAGCATCCAGGTCTTTTTTGTCCAAAAATGCTACAGCCCCGGCTTCTAATCCTCGCCGGTGAAATTCACGGTCGGGGTAGGCGCTAATCAAAACCACCCGCGACAGGGGCGACATACCTTTGATCCGGCGGGCGCAGTGAATGCCATCTTCATCGCCCAGCACCACATCCACCAGGGCCAACTGCGGATGAATCTGCTCGGCCAGGTGAACCGCTTCTCTGATGTTTTCGGCCTCGTAAAGCATGGCCTGGGCGCACACTTTGCCCACCATCCGCCGCAACTGGTTGCGATAACGGGCGTTATCGTCTACCAGGAGGATGGAAATCAGTTCTGCCTCAAGGGGACGTGGGGGATTAACTTGGTCCAGGGCCTGCCGGCCCGACAACGCCAGCAGTTCGGGATGCTGATTCACATAATTTGCGGCTTCCAGGCGGCTTTGCACATTGAGCTGCCGGTAAAGCCGGGTGAGGTGATTTTCCACGGTTTTGATGCTCAAATTCATGCGCCGGGCGATGGCATGGTTGTCAAAACCCTGCTGCAGCAGGTGCAGCAAGTCGCGCTGGCGGGGGGTTAAAGGCGGCGCCGGGCTGAGGGGCGGGCTGCTCTGGACCAGTTTATCAACCAGGCGGCTGCTGATCCATTTTTCTCCGGCCAAAACCCGGCGCACCGCCAGGCGCAAGTCGCTGAGAGGCTGGTCTTTGAGATGGTAGCCGTCAACCCCGGCGCTCAACAAACCCTGCACATAAACCCGGTCATCATAGGCGCTGACCACTAAAATCTTCATCGCCGGGTACTCGGCCCGAATCTGGCGAATGGCGGAAAAAGGCTCAAAACTGGGCATGGTGACATCCAGCAGCAGGCAGTCAGGGTGAACCCTGCCCAGAGCGTCAAAAAGGGTCGGGCCGTCCGCTACCTCGCCCACCACTTCCAGGTCGGGCAGATCCCGCAAAGCGTTGCGAATACCGGCGCACACAACCGCATGATCATCTGCCAGCAATACACGGGTTAGTCTCATAACTCAAATTATACCACTATTAACCCAGGCTGCCCATCCTCTAAGCAGCAGCCAAAATAGGGGGATTTCCCCTATTCTTAAGGGGGAGTAAATTTACTGAAAATGCGGTTCTGCTTGTGATATAATAAGAGGTGATTGACTCAAAGTAGAGGGAAACTACGCTGCCCCAAGCCCCATAGTAGTTTCCTCAATTGCATTCCAAGGAGGTGATGCATTTCCCCAGATGAACGATCATTCTCCACTCAGGCCGTGCTCGGCC
Organism: uncultured Caldilineaceae bacterium; assembly: GCA_964505845.1. Lineage (GTDB taxonomy): Bacteria > Chloroflexota > Anaerolineae > 4572-78 > J111 > DSQQ01. Next base: position 1,151 of record CAZDMM010000316.1, on the reverse strand, counting down.
CAAATTTTTACCCATTCAACCATTTAAAAAGGAGGACATATTTACTATGAAAACTAAGCTATGGCTTGCGCTGGCTTTGCTGGCAACTCTGGCAATCCTGGCGCCTCAGCCGACTCAGGCCTCCAGACTGGCTCAGGGAGGCTTCGACAAGGACAAAATCCTGGAAGATGGCAAAATCACCATCGCCTGGATTCCCAAAGCCTTGAACAACCCGGTCTTTGAAGTGGGCCGGGTAGGAGCCGAAACCAAGGCCAAAGAACTGACCGAAAAAGGTCCCTACGAGGTTGAGATCAACTACACCGCTTCGGTGGCTTCCGACGCGGCCGAGCAGGCCCGCGTCATCGAGGATGCCGTTGCCGCCGGGGTGGAGGCCATCGGCGTTTCCTGCAACGACCCCACCGCCTGTGTTGACCCCATCCAAAAGGCTCAAGAGGCCGGCATCCCGGTGATGACCTGGGACTCCGACTCGCCCGACAGCGGCCGCTTCACCTACCTGGGTGTGGACAACTACGAGGGCGGTAAAGCTGCCGCTGACCTGATGAAGAAAGCCCTGCCCGACGGCGGCAAGGTGGCCTTGCTGACCGGCGTGCCCGGCGCTTTCAACCTCGAAGAACGCATCCGCGGCTTCAAGGATGGCGTCGCCGGCACCAACATCGAGGTGGTGGCCACCGTGGCCTGCGACGACGACATCAACAAGGGCGTCCAGGTGGTTGAGGAAACCATGCAGGCCAACCCTGACCTCAACGGCTGGTTCTTTGTCGGCCTGTGGCCGCTCTTTGCCGAGCGCGGCTCCATGCCCCTGTGGGAAGAGGCTGCCAAGTCTGGCCAGCTCAAAACCGTCGCCTTTGACACCCTGCCGGTCGAGTTGGATTATCTCAAAGAAGGGCTGTTGTACGGCCTGGTCGGCCAGAAGTATTGGGGCTGGGGCTACGACACCACCCAGATGATCTACGACCACATCGTCAACGGCAAAACCTTCGACTCCTTCACCAACTCCGGTATGGACATCGTCGGCCCCAACAATGTTGACGTCATGGCCGAAGCCTGGAAGAACAACGACTTTACCAAAGAACTGCCTCCGGCCTTCCCCATTTTTGACAAGGACAAAATCCTGGAAGATGGCAAAATCACCATCGCCTGGATTCCCAAAG
>CAZDMM010000315.1:0-8083 GCA_964505845.1 uncultured Caldilineaceae bacterium | reverse complement strand
CAACGACATCAACGGCACGATATTGCTGTTCGATGCCGGCCATGCCGCTGGCCGAGGGCCAATCGGGCGTAGCGATGTCCACCTGCGGCAGCAGGGCCAGGATGCTGTCTCGATTAGTCCACTGGGCAAAATCTATAATCGGCTCCAGCGAAAAGATGGCTCCCTGCGCCCGGAGTTTTAAAGCCGTTTCCACCATTGGCTCGTCGGCAAACTCGGTGATAAGGTGAATGACTCGCGGCTGCCGGTACTCCGGCGGCAGGGGCAGCACCTGGGCCAGCAATCGAAACCAGTTTTCCCGGTCCAGGGCGCGTTCCAGCGGTTTGCCATCCTCAAAGACCATATAGCCATTTTCATCGTAATTCAGCAGCAGGTTGCGGGTGGTGGGGATGTCGGGATACTGCTGCCAGCCACTCAGGTCAATCTCCAGGTCGCGCAGCGTTTGGACATGCTCGGCCTCGATGTCGCTGCCGGAGCGGCTGAGAAAACCGACCGAGTCGCTCCACAGGCGCGCTCCAAAGGCTGCCTGCGGCCCGCCGCCGCCCAGAATGTTCCGGGCTACCCGGCCATCGGCCAATTGGATGTCATCAACGATAATTTTGCCGTAGATGAGGTAATCTAACGTCATAGGTTGCTAACAATGGGTAATACTGGAAAGCTGGAAGATTGGAAGAAGGAAATTTCCAACCTCCCAAGCTTCCAACCTTCCCCTTGAAGTCAACGCAAAGCAGCCTTACCCTAACTTTGACACGATCTCCATATAACTCTTCACCCGCTCAATATCTATGTGGCTGCCCCAACCTTTGGTTTCAAAACAGGAGCCGACAAAGGCGCCGTCGGCCTCGGCCAGGCGGCGAGCGGCGTTCTCATGGTTGGTGTAGCCGCCCAGAATGACCGGCAAATCGGGTACAGCTTGCTTGATTTCCCGCACGATGCGGAGATTGGTTTCCTCGTCGGCGTGAGCAATTTCCACCGCGTGCGCCCCGGCCGATTTAGCCAGGCGGGCCACCTCGGCGGCGGGCTTGTCGCCGTCCAGCCATTTGAAGTGCATGCCGTCCACCTCGGCAATCAGCTTGATGTTCTGCGCCCCAATCCGGGTGCGGTAGTGCTGGAATTCTATCGGGTTCGACTCGGCCACGCCGGCCGGGGTCAAGGTGGCCCCGACAAAGGCGTTGCAGCGCAAAAAGGAACCGCCGCACACTTTGGCCACCGCCAGCGAGGGGCGCAGGGCGTTCCACAGAATTTGCACCCCGATTTGAAATTCCGGGCCGGTGGCCTCGGACACGGCCTGGACGACGCGGGCCATGGCGGCCACGCGGGCGTAGTCCGCCTCATCACCGACCGGATAGAGCCGGTCAACCGTCTGGACAAGGCAGCCGTCGGCCCCACCTTCATATAGCGCGGTGGCATCGGCCACCGCTTTATCCAGCGATTTTTCGATGTTGCCTTCCTCGTAAAAAGGCGTCCCCGGCAAAGGGAGCAAATGCACCAGCCCGATGATAACTTTCTTTTTGCCTAAATTTTCAAAAATACGCATGGCAGACTCCTGAAAAAGAGAGATTAGAGATTGGAGATTGATAGTAGCCAGTAGTCAGTAGTCAGAAAATTTATCTGACTACTGATTACTGACTACCAATTATCTTCTATTCGCGCAAGCGCCAACCCGTGACCACACCAGCGAGGGCCACGCCGGCCGAGACTCCGAAGACCACCTGGTAGGCTTGCAGTTCGGTCAAGGCTTGATTTAAGCCGTTTTGCAGCACCACCCCGCCAACGGCCGGCCCCAAGACCATGCCGGCAAAGCGCACCATACTATACAGCCCGGCGGCGATGCCGGTTTGCCCGGCGGGGGTATGGTGCATGGCCGCTCGATGCAGCGGCACTAAAAACAAACCGCTGCCCAGCCCATTCAGCGCCAGCGCCGCCGTTACCCACACCAGCGAGTCGGCATCCGAGAGCCAGCCGAGCATGGCCATGGTCAGCGTTTGCACCCCGGCCCCCAGCAGCGTCAGCCCACGATTGCCCCACCTATCGGCCAGTATGCCGCCAAAATGAACGGTGGACATGAGGGCCGCCGAGTGCAGGGTGATGACCAGGCCGGTGGCGGTGGCGCTCAGGTCGTAAATGTCGGCCAGGTAGAGGGGCACGGTAAAGGTGATGATGGTCAAAACGAACATGCGCAGGGCCGCCCCCAGCGAGGCCAGGCTAAAATTGGGAAAGCCGAACATGTTCAGCGGCACAAAAGGGTGAGTCTGCCGTTTTTCCCAGGCGATAAAGGCTCCAAACAACAGCAGCGTGGCCAGCAAAAGCCGCCAATCCTGAAAGGCCTCTACCCCGGTAATGAGGCGGCTGGAGACATAAGAGACCAGGCCCATGATGGTCAGGCTCAACAGCAGGACGCCGCCCCAATCAAAGGTGCGTAATTGGGCTATTTGAGGCCGGGCAGTCAGGGTGGGCAGAAAGAGGCGTACCATCGCCAAAGCCAGCAAACCCGTGAGCAGGATGGGACCAAAGATGGTGCGCCAGCCAAAATGGTCAACCAAAAAGCCGCCCAGCACCAGGCCCAGCATCGTGGTCAAGGGGGCGCTGGTGTTCCACAGCCCCATGGCCCGGCCGCGGCTGGCCGGCGGGAAGAGGTCGGCCAAAAAGGCGATGCACAGCGGGTCAATGCTGGCGGAACCGGCCCCCTGGATGGCCCGGCCCAGCAGCAGCAGGCGCAAATCGCTGCTGACAAAAACGATGACGGTTCCGATCAAAAAAATAGCAATCCCCAACAAAAACAGGCTGCGCTTGCCCAACTCGTCGCCCAAACGCCCGTACAGCGGCATAAACATCATAAAAGGCAGGGCGTAGGCCGTGGCCAGCCAGGCCGTCGGCTCGGCTTGCAGGCGGAAGCTGTCGCGGATGGTGGGCAGCGCCACCCCAAACATAGCGATGTTGAGCAGCAGCATGGCTAAGGGCATAATCAGCCCGGCCAGCACGGCCCACTCCGGCCAGCTTGCGCCCTGGCTGTGGTTCTGCGCCAGCCGTTGGCGCAGGTGAGTATGTTTGGGGAGCGCAAAGCAGAGCTTTGCGACTCCAAATGACCGCTTACTGAATTGAGTCTTTGAAGCGAGTGGTAACTTTTTCAATGTGTTTTAATGGGCAGTGCGGCTGAGAATATCCAGCATCATGCTGACAAATTTGGCCGAGTCGGTTTTCAGGGCGACATGCACATTCGGCTCCTTTTTGCTGCGCCGATGCACATCGCACACGGTGCGGCCATCGTTCAACTCGCCTTGGGTTTCCACATCCACGTTGACAAAGACCGTTTCAATCACGCTGGGGTCAATAATGGCGCAGATGCACAAGGCATCGTGGATGGGAGCGGCCCCTTTGCCTTCCATCGGCTGCCAGGTATCGTAAGCCTGGATGCGCCGCTCGGCCATGATGGCCGAGGCCAGCGCGGCCGGTGTGCCGATTTGGCGCAGTTGGGCCACAGTTTCGTGAGAAAAGAGGGCCTGGTGGGTGGCATCCAGCGTGACCAGGCGGATGGGCCGGCCACAGTTCATGACGATGCGGGCCGCTTCTGGGTCAACCCAAATGTTGAACTCGGCCGCGGGGGTGCTGTTGACCACCTCGTGCCCGCCACCCATGATAACAATCTCTGGAATCTTCTCCAAAATGGCCGGCTCCAGGCGAATGGCCATGGCGATATTGGTCAGCGGGCCGACCGGCACCAAAGTGATGTCGCCATCGGATTCAAGATAGGTTTGGATCAGCCAGTCCACCGCCCTTTGCTCTTGCTTTTTAGATGTGGCCGGCGGCAGGTCAAGATAGTGGCCGTGGACGGTGCTGGGGGTGACGCGGGGCATATTGGGCCGGCGGCCCGGCGTCAGGGTAGAAATCAGGGGCAAAGCGCAGCCCTGGAACACCGGAATGTCTACCCCGATGTAGTCAAAAACCCGCAGCGTGTTCTCGGTGCAAATGTCCACCGGGCAGTTGCCGTTGACCGTGGTCGCACCGATTAGCTCAATCTCCGGTGAGAGGGCCGCCGCCATCAAAGCTACGGCATCATCGGTGCCGGTGTCTACGTCAAGGATGATTTTGTGAGGCATTGTTGTTCTCCTTCGAAAATAGCTTGGTTCATGTCACTGCGAGCCGAAGGCGAAGCAGTCTCCGTCCCCGGACGAGGAGATTGCTTCGGCCTTGCGGCCTCGCAATGACATTTTCACTATTGGTGGCGTGCTCAGGCTCGTGAACACTCCTTAGAAAAGTGTCAGGTTTTTGGGTGTCACGTGTCAAGTAAAACGTAAAGCGTGAAACGTAACGGTTTTCAATGTGACCCATTACGCTTTACGCAGAAAAGATTCTCTCGTTTATGCGCAGCCTTCCTAAGATTTCGGATACTCCTCTCCCTCCGGGGCGTTGGCCCAGCTTTGCAGGGTTTGGCCGCCGTCAATGAGCAGGGTGGCCCCAGTGATGTGGCGGGCAGCGTTGGAGGCCAAAAAGAGCACCGGCCCGGCCACGTCTTCCGGCTGGCCAACCCGCCGCAGCGGGATGCGCTGCTCAAAACGGCGGAAAAATTTCCGCCGGGCCGCGTCATCCTGCCCGCTCTGCCCAAAGCTCAAATCAGTTTCGATGATGCCGGGACAGACGGCGTTGACCCGCACCCCGTAGGGCGCGGCTTCCAGGGCCAGGTTTTTGGTGAGACCGGCCACGCCTTCTTTGCTGGCCATGTAGGCCCCGCCGCCGTAGGCCGTATCCCAACCGGCCATCGAGGAGGCCATGTTGATAATGGCCCCGCCGCCGGATTGGATAATGGCCGGCAGGCCGTATTTGCAGCCCAAAAAGACGCCGCGCAGGTTGATGGCTATGAGACGGTCCCAATCTTCAATCCGCAGCTCGGTCAGCGGGACGTTGACGCCCCCGATGCCGGCGTTGTTGAACAGGAAATTCAGCCGGCCCAATTCTTTCACGGTATCGGCAACCATGCGGGCACAATCCTCGGCCTGGGCCACGTCGGCTTGCAGAGCGCAGGCACGCCGCCCCAGCGACTCGACTTCCGCCGCGACTCGCTGCGCCTTGACCAAATCCAGGTCCACTACGGCGATGTCGGCCCCTTCCTGGGCAAAGAGCAGGGCCGTCGCCCGGCCAATGCTGCCCCCACCGCCGGTGATAAGGGCTACTTTTCCGTTAAATTCACCCATTTCAAACTCCTCTAACTTTTAACGCAAAGTCGCAAAGCCGCCAAGAAAAACAAATAACTTTGCGTCCTTTGATCCTTTGAACCCTGGCATTAAATCATTCTGGCTATAACCTCATCCGCTTTCACTACCTTGCCGTAGTGGGTGTCAATATCATACAGGTGGGCTTCCTGGTGCTGCGGGCTGGTGGCGGCGACGCAATCTTCCGGGACGATGACGTCGTAGCCCAAAAAGAAGGCGTCGTTGACGGTGGAGCGGACGCAGATATTGGTCACCACCCCGGTGACGATGACGTGCTTGATGTCCCGCTCGCGCAGGTGCAAATCCAGGTCGGTTTGGAAAAAGCCGCTGTAGCGCCGCTTGGGGATAATCAAATCGTGGGGGCCTTTGGGCAGCGCGTCCACCACCTGCGCCCCCCAACTGCCCACCAGGCAGTGTTTGATGCGGGTGTGGAACAGGGTGTCGCTCTCCAGTAGATTTTGGTTCAGCCAAAAGACCGGCATCCCGGCGGCGTGAGCGGCCTTGAGCAGCCGGGTGAGCGGCTCGTACAGGACGCGCCCTTCCGGCAGCACCATCAAGCCGCCATCTTCCAGAAATTCGTTGACCATGTCTACCACCAGGACGGCGGTGCGGCGTGGGTTCAGGTGAAATTCCCGCTGGACTCGTTTTTCGGAAAATTGGTCTGGCATACTCGCTCCTTTGAAAATGGCTTGGTTCATGTCACTGCGAGGCCAAAGGCCGAAGCAGTCTCCTTCCGGGGTGGGGGATTGCTTCGGCCTTGCGGCCTCGCAATGACATTTTCATTGTTGGTGTCGTCCTACCTGGAACTGTCCGACTCCTTTTTCCCGCAAAAAAGCCATCACCTGTTCCATATCCGGCAGGCCGGCCCGCGCCCCGGCTTGGGTGCAGGAGAGAGCCGCAGCGGCCGAGGCAAAGAGTCCGGCGGGTTCAACCGGCCAGCCCAAGATGACGTGCGTGTATAGAAAAGCCCCGTGCAGGGCGTCGCCCGCCCCAATGGTATCCACCACGGCCACCGGAAAGGCGGGAATGGAGGTCAGCCCGGCCGGGGTGGCCATGAGCGAACCCTGCCTGCCTCGCGTCACCACGGCGGTCAGGCCGGGATGCTCGGCCACCAGTTCCCGCATGGCCTGGGGCAGGTGCATCGCCCCGCGCCAGAACAAAAAGTTCTCTTCATCGGCAAAAAAGTAATCGGTCAGGGCCAGCATCTGGGCCACGTGGTCGGTATGTTCCGGCACGTTGACATGCTGCTCGGCCATTTGCATATCAAAGGCCACCGGAACGCCCAACCTCCTGGCGCGGCCCGCCACCTCGATGGCCGTGTCGGCTGGTTCCAAATCGGTAAAAAAGAGCCGAGCCGACTGCAACAACGCCTCCGGAACTTCGTTGGGGCGCAGGCACAGGCGCGGCGGCAGGTTGGTGACCAGCCCGGCCCGCTGCAAGGCCGGATTGACCATCAGCACCGTCACCGGCGCGGGTGTATGAGGACGCCGCACAATGTAGTCGGTGTTGACCCCGGCCCAGCGCAGTTCGTTGATGGCCTGCTCGCCCAGGGCGTCGTCGCCCGTGGCGCACAGCAGAGCCACCCGACCGCCCAGCCGCGCTACCGCGTGCGCCAGGTTGGCCCCCATCCCGCCACCCGTCCACAGGCTCCTTTCGGCCACGATGCCGTCGCCGGCCCCCGGATAGCGGTCTACCCAGGCCAGCAAATCCAGCGTCATGTGGCCGAGGGCGAGGAGGTCGAAAGCAGGTGGGGTTTTAGGGAGTTCCAAGAGTGAAATCCTTCATTGCGTAGTGCGTGATGCGTATTGCGTAGTAATTAACGCACCACGAGTCCCCCTACCGCTCAAACCAGCCTTCTAACATGCTGGTGTAGATAATCTTTTGCAAAAAGTCCATCGGGCCGCGCTCCGGCGGGCGGTCGGGATTGCGGCCTTTGCCGACGGAGACGTAATAGGCAAAGAGTTGCAGCGGAACCCAGGCTACCAGCGGGCCAAACATCTCGTCGTGGTCGGCCACCTGGCAGTACGCCACCTCTAACTCAGCCCACTGTTCCCGCTCCTGGGCCGGGCCGATTACCACCAACTGCCCGCCGTTCGATTTGATGTGTTGGCAGATCAGCCGGCTGCGCTCGCCAATCTGGCCGGGCGTGGTGATGACAAAAACCGGGTCGTTGGCTTTGACCGACAGGCTGTGCAGGTGGGCGTACTCTTCCAGGTTGGTGGCCTCGGAGCGACTCTGGCTGGTTTCCTTCATCTTGGCGGCGGCCAGCAGAGCGGTGGCCCAGTTTGGCCCGGAGCCGATGAAGGAATAAATCGGGGCGTCCAGATATTGCTGCGCCAGTTGCTCCATCTGGGGAGCCAGAGACAGAGCTTGTTCAACTGCTTGTGGCACGCCCTCATACAACGCCTGCCGCAAGGCCGTGATCTCGGCGGCGGGCCGGGCGGCAGTGGCCTCGGCCCAATGCAACGCCAGGGCGTAGAGCACGGCCAGGGCGGTGGTGGTCTGCTTGGTCGGGAAGGAGTCGGACCAGCCGGCCTGGGTTTGAATCACCTGCTCCGTTTCCTCAGTGATGGGGCTGGGGTTCAGGTTGGTCAGGGCCAAGGCCGGCGCGCCCTTTTGGGCGGCCAGCCGGGCCGCGTCAATCACCTTGACCGTTTTGCCGGAGGAGGTGATGAGCACGACCAGGGTGTGCTCATTGATGAGGTGGTGGCGGTACATGGCAAACTCCGCCGCCTCGATGGACTCGGCGGGCAGGCCGGCCCAGCGCTCAAAGGCATAGACCGCCGCCAGCCCCAGCATGTAGGGGTCGCCGCAACCTACCAGAATGACCCGCTTGACCTGCCCGGCGTAGCGCTGTGCCAGTTCCTTTAAATGAGGGT
>CAZDMM010000314.1:0-8097 GCA_964505845.1 uncultured Caldilineaceae bacterium | reverse complement strand
GGGTTTTGATGCGGCGCAGATGGCCGCGCTTTTCCAGCAGGGTGATGAATTCGTGTAAGTCTTTAAAAGCCATAAATGTGAATCCTGAGTCATAGTTGTTGTCGTAGGTACGACATGTTATAATCTAGTGGAGGAAGGAGGTAGATGAGGTACTTTTTGGCAACCCAATCTATCGCAAGGTACAAAAGGGTCACATTCCTGGTGAAGACCTCTATGCAGCAATGGGTCAAACGGAAAGCGGACGATACTTGATTGTCTTTTTCATTTACAAGTCTACCCGCGAGGCTTTAATCCTGAGTGCCCGCGATATGGATAAAAAGGAACGGCGGCAATATGAGCGAAGTTAAACAGATTCCTGAAATGAAAAGTTATGAAGAAATAGCGGAATTTTGGGATACTCATAGTCTGTCTAATTATTGGGATCAAACAGAGCCAGCGGAGTTCGAGGTCTCGCCAGATGCCCGTCGTCGTTACTTGGTAGCGATTGATCCGGATGTGTTAAATCGAATCAAGCAAGTAGCTCATATCCGAGGGTTGAGCACCCAAAGCCTCATCAACTTGTGGCTAGAGCAGCGCCTCCACGAAGTAGAAACGAAAGCAGCTTAATCCCACCAAAGCCAGAGTTCCCTCTGCCCCGTATCTACTTCCGATTCAAAGCCTTCTTTTTCAGACTCCTCGTTACTTATGCGGAAAAGCTCTCTGCGGTTTTGAGAGTCGGAGGGTAACTCAACAATAAGCGTATCAGCGTAAGGGCCGCCTTCTCGAGCAATGCGCCTTTCTTCTTCATAAAGACCAGTCACGTATACTTTAGTGCCCCAGCCGTATAAAGCTGTTCCACAAATTTTAGTGCTTTTTCAGTCGTCCCAAACCGGTTTCCAGCCAATGCATACTTATTGGGATTGTTTTGTAACCAATCCTGCGCTTCATGACGCTTAGAGTCAATTCGCATTGTATAACCTCCTCTACAACTCAATCCTTCTCATACGGTACGCCATCCGCCGCGGGCGAGATGGATTGCCCAATTACCCCGGCCAGGACGATCATGGTGACGATGTAGGGGGCCATGAGCAAAAATTCGCTGGGGATGGGCACCTGGTCAATGCCCAAACCTTGCAGTTTCACCTGCAGAGCGTCGGCAAAGCCAAAGATGAGCGAAGCCCCAAAGGCCCCCAGGGGCGTCCACTTGCCAAAAATCATGGCCGCCAAACCAATGAAACCCTTTCCGGCGGTCAGCAGTTCATCAAAGCGCCCCACCGAGCCGATGGTAAAGAACGACCCGCCAATCCCGGCCACCATGCCCCCCAGAATCACATTGATGTAACGCACCTTAAATACGTTGACCCCCAGGGTATCGGCGGCTTTGGGGTGCTCGCCCACCGCAATGGTGCGCAGTCCCCAGCGGGTATAAAACAGCATCACATGAATGGCGATGACCAGGGTAAACAGGATGTACACAATCAAGCTATTTTCAAAGAACAGCGGGCCGATGATAGGGATGCTGGAGAGACCCGGAATCGGCAGGGTTTTGAAGGTTCCGCCGGTATTGAGAGCCGGAATGGGCTGCAAAAAACGCTGGCTCAAAAAGCTGGTAAAGCCCACCGCAAAAATATTGATGACCGTGCCGCTGACAATTTGATCAACCTTGAATTGAATGGACAGCCAGGCGTGAAAAGCCGCCAAAATCGCCCCGGTTAGCATGGCGGCCAATAACCCAATCAACAGATACCAGGGCAGGCTGTCTGACAGGTTAACTTTATCTAACGCTTGCCCGATGCTGACCAGCCACTCAGGGAAAACGGGCTGGCCGGTGGCTGCGTCCAGTTCTCTGTAATTGCGCAGCAGACTGGCCACCAGCACTGAGACCATCGCCCCGCTTAACATCATCCCTTCGATGGCAATATTGACCACCCCCGACCGCTCGCACAGAATCCCGCTCAACGCACCCAGGGCAATCGGGGTAGCGCGCAGCAGCGAAGCCGAAATCATGCCCAGCAGGTTCATCGACTCGCCGCGCGCCGCCCAGGTGAGAAAGGCAAAAACAAAGGTAAGGGCTACGACCAACAAGACCAGATTAACCCGTTTAAAACCTTTGGCTAACTGCCAGCCGCCGGCAAAAGCCACAATGACCGTCAGCACCCACAGGGTCAGTTGGGTAGGCAGTTTCAAATCACCCAGACGCGGGGCGTTGGTTCTGGCCCCCGGATTCAAGCCAAAGGAGGTAGTCATCTCGCCGGTGGTGTGGTAAGCAAAAAATGCGGCAATAGCCGCAGCTACTATCAAGAAGAAAATCCCCATCCCGATATGTCGTTTTTCTTTAAGAACCAGAGCCGTTGATGCTAAGGTAGCTGTGCTCAAGGAAAACCTCCTGGATGTGTTGAACGTTAGAACGTTAAACTCACGCCCCCCAACCTCGGGTAAAGGTGGCGCTTTCTAATTCAGACTTGGCTCGGACGCGATAAATCCAGCGCACAATGGCCGGTGCGGCAATAAAGACGATGATCAGGGCCTGCACAATAGAAATAATGTCAATCGGGATGCTGGCAATGGATTGCATGCGGGTAGCGCCGTTGCGCAATGTGCCAAACAGCAGGGCCGCCAGCACCACGCCGAGCGGGTGGCTTTTACCCAGCAGGGCCAGGGCAATGGCATCAAAACCGTACCCCGCCGAAAAGCCGCCGGCCAGGAAATGATTCAAGCCCAACACCTCGTTAGCCCCGGCCAGGCCGGCCAGCGCCCCGCTGATGGCCATCGTCAGCACGGTGACACGGGTAATTTTGATGCCGCCATAGCGGGCCGCGCTGGGATTAGCGCCCACCGTGCGGATTTCAAAGCCAATCGTTGTTTTGAACAGCAGCCACCAGACCGCAAAAGCGACGGCCAGGGCCAGGAAAAAGCCCCAATGGAAGCGGTAGCCTTCAAAAAGCTGCGGCAGGTAGGCGCTGGGATAAATTTGGGCGGTCACCGGTGCATCGCCGCCGGGCCGGCGCAGCGGGCCGGTAAAGGCCCAATCAAAAAAGCGGAAGGAGATATAGTTGAGCATAATGGTGTTGATGACTTCGTGCGCCCCGGTTTTTGCCTTCAAATAACCGGGGATGGCCCCGTATATCCCGCCGCCAATCATTCCACCCAGCAGCGCCAGCGGCAGATGGATGATGGCCGGCAGTTGGAAACTGTAGCCAATCACCACCGATGCGCCGGCTGCCACCAACAACTGCCCCTCGCCGCCGATGTTAAAAAGCCCACCCCGGAAACCCAGGGCTACCGCCAGGCCGGTAAAAATATAGGGGGTCGAAGCCACCAGGCTTTCGCTGATGGCGCTGGCGTCGCCCAGCGAACCGGCGAATAATGCGCCATAAGCCACCGACACACTCTGCCACATGGCGGCCAGGCCGGCCCCGAACCCATCCGCGCTAAACGCTTTGTAAACGGCGGCATCGGTAATCACAATGATAATCCCGCCAATCACCAGGGCGGTAAAAACGGCCAGGATCGGTACCAGCAGGGTGTCCAAAACGCTCCTGAGCAGATTGGGCAAGGGGGGTTGTTTGCCGCTTTGGGTTGAAGTTCTTACTTTCGCGCTTGCTTCCATAGGTTTAACTTTTTCCTTTTCCTAGCCCGGACGAGCTGCCTACGGCCAAAAAGAGATTGAACCACAAAGGCACAGAGACACAGAGAAAAATCAAATTAAAAACTCTGCTTCTCTGTGTCTCTGTGGTAAAATCCTGTACTCAGAAAGCAGGAACCTGGTTGTTTTTAAACACTAATTTTTCCCCCACTGTAAGCCACTAATTCAGCACACGCAGGGCCGGATCATACATGGCCAGAACATTTTCCAACGGGGTATCGGGCTGAATGTGGTGGGAGCTGCACATAATGTACCCGCCCCCGGCTCCTAACACCTGCACCCTGGCTCGCACCTCTTTTTGCACCTGTTCTACGGTGCCGCGCGGCAGGGTTTTGATGATGTCCACGCCGCCGTGAAAAGTAAGCTGTCGCCCGTATTTTTCCTTGAGCAAAGCCGGCTCCATGCCCCTGGAATCGGGTTGGATTGGGTTTAGTACATCCACGCCGATGTCAATCAATTCCGGGATCAAGGGGGCCACCGCCCCATCACAGTGATACATGGCAACTTTACCGTACCGGTGAACCATGTCAAGGATTTTTTGATGGCGCGGCTTGATGGAATTGCGCCAGGAGTCCGGCGAAATCATGAGCGAATTTTGGGTAGCGACATCGTCGTAGGTGTAAACCATGTCCAGCTTGTCGCCGGCAATTTTCAGCACCGTTTCCAAATTAGCCAGGTGGACTTCTAGGATGCAGTCCATAATGTACTCAGGAATGGAGGGGTCGAGCGCAAAGTCAAGCATAAATTGTTCCAAACCGCGCAGCGCCCAGGCTTGCTCAAAAAAGGAGCCTAACCGAAAGCGGATATGGAACGGCCCATCTTGCTGCAAGCGATCAATCATGGCCGGCAGCTCAGAAAAATCCCACCAATCGGGGCTGGGCCAGGGGTGGCGGCGCAAATCGCCGATGGAGGCGGCGTCGCCTAACACCCAGGTGGCCGCGCCTTCATAGGTGCCAAACAAATGTTGTTCCACCCGGTAATGGGCGCCCCAAATATCATAGATGGTCTTATCCGGGGCAATTTGCCGCCACATGCGGTTGGGGGTAGAGCGGTTGGTGGTGCTCCACCAGTCTATGCGCGCTCCTGGCTTCAAGGCCGCTTCGGGCGGGCTGCAGAACATATCGTAAGAAAAAAGGCGGCAATCGCTGCCACCAATACATATCCTCCAGGCCGGAGGTATCGGGTTGAAAATGCTTGATCAACAGCTCCCACACTTCGGGAGTCACTAAAAAGTCACAGGGGATATAATCGGTTTCTTCGTGCCGGATGGCGGCGCGAACACGTTCCTGGTGAGTTAATTTAACCATAAATTATTCAACTTCTTTCTGTCAAGTCGTTATCAGGAGGATACAGATACTCAAAAACTAGCTGAACAAACCGCTCACAATCAACTGGAGCGGTTACAATCGCATCAAAGACAATCTCGTCGTCTACTTCAGAGTACAAATGTACCAACCTGTTCCGCATCGAAGCCATTTACTGAAGCGTCAACACAAAATCATTGGGAATCAGGCCGGCTTCATTAAGTATTTCAAACGTTTCCCGATGAGTAGTGGGAGGACGAAGCTGTTCTGAGGCGATGATATGATTGCCGATGTCAATACAACACTCGATAGCTACCTGAAGATAATATCTGGCTGCTCCGTGTTTGTACGGATCGGTCTCAAAAACCTGTTGGCCCATTTGAGCCAGATTCTCCAAATAGATCAGATACTCACGTAAATTATAAACTAATCCATCTAACTTGGCCTGGTTGACCATCTCGATAGTTACCTTTTGTGTAGGCCATGCGTTTGCACTTGCTCCCTTAAAGCCCGATGTATCATCCGTCTTACCGGTTCAAAATCCAGATACTCTTTCCAGGTACGAGTTTCAAACTCTACGCGCGCTACCTCGTCTTTTGAGTAGAGTCGAATTCCTTGAGTCGCCACTTGTCCACGAAACGTTAACGATAGTTTATCAATGACTCGCACATCCGGTTTAAGAATCCCCTGATGCTCTAGCGCCACTTCAACCGCAAATTCTAGTTGCAATTGCTCCTGGGCGGACAATTTTGGTTCACTCTCGGTTTGACACAATACAAGGGCAACATCTACATCACTCATAGGCAGCGCCTGCCCTGTTGCCGTGGAACCATATAGGTAAGCCAGTTTTACCGGAGTATCGTTCAAAATATCAGGTAAAATCTGGCGAAGATGAGCAACCAAGCTTTCCTTTAAAATCATACTAACCTCGAAATAGGTGCAACACGTACTCCAAAAATCCGGCCACATCCACCTTATCCGCCGCCTGCACCAGCCGCCCGCCCTGGTTAACCTCCTGGGTGCGCCCGGCGCCTGGCCCGGCGGGAATGGCCTGGGTGCGCACCTGTCGAAAGGTGATAAACTGGGGCGCGCCCAGATAGCCGGTGGTCAGGGTGTCCCACATGTGGTAGGTATAGTCGTAGCCGGGAATGGTTCCCACGGTCATGGCCCAGCACTGCCCGGCCAAATCCGAGAGCGGATAGCGCCGCTGGCGGGCCAATCGCTGCAAAAAATCCCAATTGACCGGCACGTGGTTGGTGGCGTCGAGCGGGAAGATGGTCAGCGGAACGTCGGTTTGCCACAGGGCGTGGGTGGCCGGCGGGTCCCAATAAGCGTTCCATTCGGCGCTGCCGTCATGCTCATAATCGTGGACGTTGCCGGGCACATTAATCGCCCCGCCCATCCACACCACTTCTTCAATTTTAGCCGCCAAGGCCGGCTCATCGCTCAAGACTCTGGCTAAATTTGTAACCGGGCCGGTCATCAAAACGGTGAGGGGCTGCCCGGCCTGGCGCAGGATATGGGCCATAAACTGGTGCCCCGGTTCGGCCACCGCTTCGGCCAAAGCTTCTTCCGGCTCGTTCAAGATGGGCAAGGCGTCCACATGATAAGGCTGCGCCCGCCACAATCGGGGGAAAGGGTTGACGCCGTGCAGCGTGCCGTGGCTTACCGGAATATCAGAACGCCCCAGGAGGCGCAGAATCTTGCGTGAGGCTGAGGAAGCCGGCCCCAAAAAACAATCGGCGGGTGTAACCACCACCCCGGCCAGGTCAATATGAGGCATGCGTAACAGCATCATCAAAGAGAGCAGATCATCTACCCCGCCGTCGTGGTCAAAGAGGACTGTCCGTTTTTTAATCTCCAATCTCTAATCTCCTACATGACCGCTTCAATATCAACTTCACCCACCGCTTCAGGGGCCAAATCGGTGGGGCGAGAGCCGGCCATCAACAAGCCCAACTGCTCTTTGGTTACGCGGTTGGCCGGCAGAATGTCAACAATCTTGCCTTCAAACATCACCGCAATCCGGTCGCTCAGGGCGCGGATTTCGTCCAACTCGGTCGAAACGACCAGCACCGCCGTACCCGCATCCCGCTTTTCGATGATGCGCCCGTGAATGTACTCAATTGAGCCGACATCCAGCCCCCGCGTAGGCTGCGCCGCAATAAGCAGCTTGATGGGGCGAGAAAACTCGCGGGCCACAATCACTTTTTGCTGGTTGCCGCCGGAGAGCGTCCCGGCCCCGGCCTCGATGCTGGGGGTGCGCACATCAAAATCTTTTACCCACTGCTCCGAAACTTGCGCTACCTTCTCCTCATCAATCACAATGCCTTTGGCAAAGGTGTTGTAATAGGTATTGAGGATCATATTATCTTTGACCGGAAATTTCAGCACCAGCCCGTCACGCTGGCGGTCTTCCGGCACATGAGCAACGCCCAATTCCGTGATTTCACGGGGCGAAGCGTGACTCACCTCTCGCCCGGCAATTTTGATCACCCCACTTTCGGGCCGGCTCAGGCCGGTCAGGGCTTTGACCAGTTCAGTTTGACCGTTGCCCTGCACCCCGGCAATGCCAACCACTTCTCCAGCCCTCACTTCAAAAGAGACTCCCTTAACGGCCAGGCTGCCGCGCTCATCCCGCACAAATAGGTTTTCCACCGTCAACACCGGCTCACCGGGCGTGGCTGTGGTCTTCTTAACGGTCAGCTCCACCGCCCGGCCCACCATCATCTCGGCCAGCGATTGCGAGGTAGCCTGGGCCGGTGTAATAGTGCCGACCGTTTTCCCCCGCCGGATAACGGTGATGCGGTCTGCCACCGCCAACACTTCTTTTAATTTGTGGGTGATGAAGATGAGCGACACCCCTTGCGCCACCAGCGACTTGATGATCCCAAATAATTCCTCAACCTCCTGGGGCGTCAAAACCGCCGTCGGTTCATCCAAAATAAGGATGTTGGCGTGGCGGTACAATACCTTGATAATCTCTACCCGCTGCTGGATGCCCACCGGCAAATCTTTGATGTAGGCGTCGGGGTCAACCTGCAAACCGTACTGCTGCGAGATTTCCCGGATGCGTTTGGCCACGGTTTTGCGGTCTAAAAAGAGGCCGCTGTGGAGCTGCTCTTCACCCAGCATCACATTTTCTGTTACCGTCAGGACGGGGATGAG
>CAZDMM010000313.1:3603-8101 GCA_964505845.1 uncultured Caldilineaceae bacterium | reverse complement strand
TGGTGCGTAAAATTAATGGACTACGTACTACGCACCACGCACTACGTTATTTTTTCTTCCGCTCCGGCTCAAAAAACGGCAGACCCACCACCCTCGCCTCGGCCTGACGGCGGTGCGCTTCGACGGTGACTTCCATTTGTACCTTCGCGCCGGGTTGGGCGTAGGGCGGCTTCAGCCGGGCCAGGGCGATATATTTTTTGAGGATGGACGACCATGTGCCGCTGGTCGCTTTGCCAACCTGGCGGCCCGCCGTGTAGACCGGCGCCGCCTCATTCCAGGAGTGGTTGGGCAGGGTCAGCGGCATGCCAAACTCCCGGTAGACCGCTTCCAGCGATTCTAAATTGACCTCCAACCCGACGGTGGCCCAGGCCGGGCCGGCCGCTTTTTCGGCTCGCAGGGCCCCCTGGCCGACAAAGTAGGGTTTATCGAGATGAACCGTCCAGCCCAGGCCCAGTTCATACGGCGTAGACTTTTGAATTTCAAACATTGTGTGCTTGGCCGAAATGAAATCCACATTAATCAGCAGCAGCCCGGCCTCGATGCGGGCCATATCTAGGGCCACGTTGCCCACCGCCCGCAGGCGGTAGGGTTGGCCGGCCTCCATCAACTTGTCCCACAACGCCTCAGCCTGCGCTGGCTCCACCCAGATTTCGTAGCCCAAATCGCCGGTGTAGCCGGTGCGGCTGATGGTCGCCGGGATGCCGCTGAGATTAGCCCGCGTCAGCCGGAAGAACTTAAGTTGCGATAAATCCACATCGGCCAGGCGGGTCAGAATGTCCCGCGAGGTCGGCCCTTGCAGGGCCAGCGCCGCCAGCCCCTCGGTCACGTCTTCGATCTGCACCTCCAGGCCAACGGCGTTGTCGCGCAGCCAGGGATAGGTTGGGTCGGCGGCGGTCAGGCGGAAAAAATTCTCTTCCAGGCGCGAGAGCGTGCCGTCGTCAATGATTTTGCCCGCCTCGTCGCACCAGGGCGTGTAGATAACCTGTCCGACGGTGCACTGGCCCACCTCCCGCGTCACCACCCGGTTGAGCAGTTTGAGCGCGTCGCGCCCATGGATGTGATATTTATACAGCGGCGAGATGTCGAGCAGGGCCGCGGCGGTGCGAATGGCGTAATATTCGTGGTTGTGTTCCAGTTCGTAGGTATTGGCCGAAAGAAAGCCGGCCCACTCCTGCCAGCTCTGGCTGGCGCACAAGGCCGAGGTGCGGGCGTAAAAAGGGGTTTGCCGGGGCATAAGTGATATTCCTTCCCTTCCAGGGTTATGTAACCTGGCAGGTTGGAGGAGTGGAAGGTTGGAAAATTATCCAGCCTTCCACTCTTCCAGCCTTCCTCAAGGCTACGCCAGCTGCTTCAATAAATCTACCGGCGGATGGCCCAACGCCTTGAGTACCTCGCGGTCAAAAGCGGCAATCAAATTCTCTTGCTCTACGTAGGCCGGGCCGGGCGTGTAAACCCGCGATCCCACCCCTTCCTGCGTAATCTCGCAGACGTGCCAATCCTCGCGGTTGGTCATATCCCAAAACTCCACCGCCGGGGACGGGTCGAAATCGGGCCGGGCCATCACTGCCGGGTCAAACAGCCATTCACAGATGATGTGAGTCCGGCCGGGCGACTGCGGCCAGAGGGTGTGAAACATGACGTAATCCGGGTGCAGGCTGAGCAGCAGGTTGGGGAAGAGCATGTAGTAATAAACCCGGTTCAAATCCTCACCTGCCAGCTTGTCCAGCGGGGCGGCGCAAACCGCCCCATCGAGGGTCATGCTGCCGTGGTTGAGTTCCATATAACCGCCCAGAAAAATCCCTTTTTCAAAATCGTTTTCCCCGCTTTGATAGGGGGACAGTTTGGCCAGGGCCGGATGCACCAGCGGGCAGTGATAACACTCGGAATAATTTTCAATCAGCAGTTTCCAGTTGGCCCGCACCTCGTACTCGATGCGGCGGGCGGAGCGGAGTTGGGCTATCTGCCAGGCCGCAAATTTGTCCGACAACTCGGCCAAAAGATGGTCAAAGGGCGGCGGCTCCAGGGCCAGGCTGACAAAGATAAAGCCTTCCCAGGTGCGGACATGGGCGCTGTGCAAAGGATAATCCTCTTTCCTAAAACCCGGCACTTCGTTCATATGCGGCGCGCCGATCAGTTTGCCCTCCAGGCTGTACGTCCAGGCGTGATAGGGGCATTGGATGGCCTCGCGGAAATGGCCTTGCCCCCCGCTGCTGCACAACCGCGCCCCGCGATGCCGGCAGACATTGTAATGAGCGCGTATTTCCCCGCTCCGGGTGCGCACAAGGATCAGGCTCTCCGCGCCGACCTGCTGCGCAAAGTAATCGCCAGGGGCGGGGATTTGCTCCACCCGGCCCACGCACACCCAACGCTCGTAAAAAATCCGCTGCGTTTCCTCCCTAAAAATCTGCTCCGAGGTGTAATATTGTCTGGGTAGAGTGCTGTATACTTTGGTCATTGGTTCGATCCTCCTGAAAAAAAATTGCCATGTCACTGCGAACCGCAGGCGAAGCAGTCCCCCTCGTTGGAAGGGACGCTACGCGGCTTCGGCCTTACGGCCTCGCAATGACAGTTTCCACGTCCTCGCTACTCCAGATGCGCCGCCGCGCCCCGCTTGTACAAACTGTAAGCAATGATAATCCGCTGGATTTCCGAAGTACCTTCCCAAATCCGCTCGACCCGCACCTCGCGGTAATAACGCTCGGCCACGTTCTCGCGCATATACCCCCGCCCGCCAAAAATCTGCACCGCCCGGTCGGCCACCCGCCCCACCATCTCCGAAGCGTAGAGTTTAGCCATCGAGGCTTTGGCATGCACCAGCTTCACCTCCGCCTCGGTTTGGGCCTCATCGGCGGCCTGAGCGGCGGCATAAGTCATCAGCCGCGCCGCCCAGGCTTCGGTCAGCGAGTCGGCCAGCATGAACTGGATGGCCTGGTAGTCGCTGATAGGCTGGCCAAACTGCACCCGCTGTTGGGCAAAATCGCTGGCCTCGCGGATCAGCCGCTCTGCCGCGCCCACACAGCGGGCGGCGATCATCACCCGCTCCCGCCGGAACCACTCCTTGCTCAAACTCAACCCCTGGCCCACCGCGCCCAGCACGTTGGCCTGGGGCACGCGCACATTGCGCAAGGCGATCTTCAAATGGCCGGCAATCAGGTGGTGCATATAACGGGGATGCGCTAACACCTCCACCCCCGGCGCATCCAAATCCACAAAAAAGAGGGTGTTGCCGTCGCCGATGGCCGGATCGGTGGCCGCCTGCACCACGGCAAAATCGGCCACATCGCCAAAGGTGACATGCCATTTTTCGCCGTTCAACACCCAGGCGTCGCCGTCGCGCACCGCCGTCGTTTCCAGGCGGCTCGGATCGGAGCCGGCTCCCGGCTCGGTGATGGCGTAGCAGTCTTGCCGTTTCCCCTCGCAGGCCGGGCGGACATACCGCTCCACCTGCTCCGGCGTGGCCGCGCTGAAAACAATCGCCGGGTCGGGGATGACAAAGCCCAGCCCATTGGTCACTTTGCCAATCTCCTCAGCCGCCACCGCCTGCTCCAGCCAGCTCAACCCCTGGCCGCCCATCGTTTGGGGCAGGGCAAAGCCGTTCAAGCCCAGTTCCCTGGCTCGGCCTTGCAGGTAGGCGCGTTTTGCCGGCTCCAGCCGGCCGTCGGCCAGCTCCACTTCAACTTCCAGCGGCAGCAGTTCCGTATTGACAAATTGTCTCACTTTGCGCTGCAAAGTTTTTAATTCGGGCGAAAGGTGGAAATCCATTGTGACCTCGCTAAATGTTTAAATCAACCTGGAGTTATGGTGAACGTAAAGCGTAAAACGTAAGGAATTAATGACGATTCACCTTCAAACCATCACGTTTCACGTTTTACGTTTTATTTTTCGGCACAATCAGCGCATCTACCGCCACCGCCCCACCCGGCAGGGCGATGAGGGGATTGATGTCCACCTCGGCGATCAGGTCGCCCAGGTTAGCGGCCAGGGCGGCCAGGCGCATGGCCGCCTCTACCACCGCCTCAATATCCACCGGCGGCTGGCCGCGCGCCCCTTTGAGCAGGGGGGCGATGCGCAAACCCAACAAAGTCTCCCGCACGACGTCGGCCGTGGTGGGCAGCAGCAGCAGGCGATGATCGCGCAGCACCTCGACAAAAATGCCGCCCGCACCCAGGGCCAGCAGCGGCCCAAACTGCGGGTCGTTGACCAGGCCCAGCAGCAGTTCCACCCCCGCCGGGATCATCTGCTGGATGAGCACCCGCGGGCCAAAACGGTCTTCAAACTCCAGATAGAGCGCGGTCAAAGCCGCCGCATCTTGAACATCGAGCCGCACCCCGCCCCGGTCGCTCTTGTGCAGTTCCCCGCCGGCCGTTTTGAGGGCCAGCGGATAACCCACCCTTTCGGCCAGATGGAGCGCCTCCACCAGCGAAGTCGCCACCGCCTCCACCGGGGTTGCAATGCCATAAGCCCGCAAAATTTCCTTGCTGGCAAATTCGTCCAGAGG
>CAZDMM010000313.1:0-3593 GCA_964505845.1 uncultured Caldilineaceae bacterium | reverse complement strand
GAGGGCTGGGGGAAGACAGGATGCAGGCTGAAGGATGTAGGATGAAATTCTCCCCAGCTCGCCCGCTCCCTCCTGCTCGGCAGAGTTCACGGGGGTGCTCCTCCGCTCCTCCGCTCCCCCGCTCCTCGCCTCCTCGCCTCGCTTCCGCTGATACTCGCTGTACGCCAACACGTGTCTTATCGCTCGCAGACCCGTTTCCACACCCAGCAGCACCGGAATCCCGGCTTCACGCAGGCGCGACACCTGGGTATCGCCGGCAGCGGCGGCCAGATGAACCAAAAAGGTCAGGGGATGCTTAAGGTGAGGCTGCGCGGCCAGGGCCACCTCGACGTAGGTCGGGCTGAAATCGCTGGCCTGGGTCAGGTCTACCGCAAAAACGTTCAGGCCGGTCAGCGGGTCGGCGTCGAGGGTTTGCAGGCACTCCTGAAAAATGCGGGCGTAATCGTGGCCGCTGCCCCAGGCGTCAAGCGGGTTGATGGGGTCGAGGCCGGGTTCGAGGATTTCGGCCAGGCGAGTTGTGGTGGCTTCTGAAATCGGGGTAAATTCGACCCCCTCGGCTTCGGCCAGGTCAACCAGCATGCCCCGCTCCCCGCCGGAATCGCACAGGGCGCTGATGGCGCGAGTCGAGGCCCGCATGCGGGCGGCCAACAGTTCCAGCGTGTCCAGCAGTTCATCGGGCGATTTGACCCGGCGCACGCCGTAATAGGCAAAAAGGGCGTCGTAGACGGCATCCACGCCGGCCAGCGCGCCGCTGTGGGCCTGGGCCAGCCGCGCCCCGCGCTCGCTGCGCCCCACCTTGAGGGCCACCACCGGCACGTCCCGCTCGGCGGCCTGGGCCAAGGCCGCTTTGAAGGTTTGCGGGGCGCGCACCGTTTCTAAAAAAAGGCCGATGACCCGCGTGGAGGGGTCGGTCAGGGCGAACTGCATATAATCGGCCAGGGTGGTGACCATCTCGTTGCCGGAGGAGATGGCGTAATTAAAATGCACCTGCCGGTTGTTTTGCAGCAGGGCGTCCCACATCGAACCGCTGTGGCTGATGAGGGTCACATTGCCGGCGGGCAGCAGCGGGTTCGACTCGTAGCCGGAGACCGCCAGCCGTTCCTCCAGGGCAAAAAAGCCCATACAATTCGGCCCGCAGACAACCATGCCGCTGGCAGCGGCAATTTCGGCCAGTTGGTCTTGCAAAGAAACGGTTGAAGATTCAATCTTCGTCTTTCCCCACTCACGGATACCTCCCACCTGCTCCCCCCGCACGGGGGGGGAGGGAGAGGGGGGTAAATACGCGCTGGCAAAGATGACCGCCGCCGGAATTTGCATGGCCGCTGCTTCTTGCAGTGTTTCGAGCAAACGCTGATTCGGCACGGCCAGGATGGCGCAGTCGGGGCGGGCCGGCAGGTCGCTGAGAGAAGGGTAACAGGGCTGGTCGTAAAGAGTCGCATAGCGGGGGTTGACCCCGTAAATCTGGCCGCTGTAACCAAAATCGCGCAGGTTGGCGTAAAGCTGCCCCCCAAAGCGGCCCGGCCGGCTGATGCCGACAATCGCCACCGAGTGCGCCCGCAGCAGCGGCGTCAAACCCTGTTTAAGCCATGACAAAGTGCCGGGCGGCCACTCCATTTCGATGCAGCACCTCACGCAAAGTATCTTCCAAAGCTGCGGCCGTGTTGGCAATATCCTGTTCCGACAGGGCGGCGCAGATAAACCACGGCTCCACCTGGTCGGGGTCGGGCATCACACCGCGCTCAATCAAGCCGGTAGCAATTTTGTGGTATAGGGCGGTATCCACGTGCAGCCAATCGCGGTACTCTTTGGGCGCTTTTTCGGCAAACCACAGGCTGAACATGCTGGGGTGGCCAGCCACCACACAGGGCGCCCCGGCGCGAGACAGCACCTCATGAAGCATCGCCATTAATTCTCGGCCTCGTTGGGCCACCGTTGCCAGGGCATCCGTTTGGGTGATGATGTCGAGTACGGCATTAGCCGCCGCCATCCCTACCCGGTTGCCGGCATAGGTGCCGCCATGCGACACACCCCGGCCAATCTGTTCCATAATATCCCGCTTGCCCCCAAAAGCGGCCACCGGGTAACCGTTGCCCAGGGCTTTGGCATAAGTAACCAGGTCGGCCGTCACCCCAAAATATTCCTGCGCCCCACCCCGTGCTATACGAAAACCCGTTTTGACCTCGTCCATAATCATCACAATGTCGTACTCGTCGCACAGGCGGCGAATAAGCTCCAGCCAGCCCGGTTCCGGCAAAATACCACCGGCATTGCCCAAAATCGGTTCGACCAGGACGGCGGCAATATCGTGCCAGGATTGGTCAATTTCGGCCTCCAATTCCTCCAGATCATTGTAAGGCAGCATTACCACCATATTGCGCACCGCCTCCGGGATGCCGGAACTGATGGGGATCGCTACCGGGCTGTAGCGGCTGCTCGACCAGTCTCCACCGATGGCCGAGGTGAACATCACGTAATCGTGCAGGCCGTGGTACTGGCCTTCAAACATGATAATTTTTTCGCGCCGGGTGTAGGCGCGGGCCAGGCGCACCGCGTGCATGGTGGCCTCGGTGCCGGAGTTGGCAAAGCGCACCATCTCCAGGCTGGGGCACAATTGGGTTAATTTTTGGGCTACCTGCACTTCCAGGGCCGTATTGAGGGCAAAGGTTTGGCCCTGGCAAATGGCCTCGGCCACCGCCTCATTCACCCGGTCATCAGAGTGGCCCAAAATGGCCGGGCCAAACCCCAGCCGGTAATCAATATAGCGATTACCGTCAACATCCCACACATGCGCCCCCTTGCCCCGGTCAAGATAAAGCGTTTTTTGAGGCCCCCAATAACGAAAGTTTGAAGTTACCCCCAACGGTAAAATTTTAGAGGCAGACTCGAACAGAGCATTGGACTTATTGATACACCGCATAAACTCCCTTCTTTCTACTGAATCAATGATGATTTAATCATAATCTTACATATTCAATATTATAATACAACTTGATACGATGTCAATAGAATATAAGGGTTTTTTTTGCTGAAAACTCAAAGAAATTTGGTTTTTTTTACTGTTTTTAGCCTTTTGAGCAGAAAATAGCCCTATTTTAGCCAATGGATTGACTCGACTTATGAAAAATATACAATTAAGACACTTTATGTTGTGGAGGAGACGTGGCCAAATCACCCAAAGTTGATGAGGTTGACATCGCGATTATTCGCAAACTGCAAGCGGATGGGCGCCGCCCCTATGCTGAAATTGCCGCCGAGTTGGGCCTGTCGCCTTCAACGGTGCAGCAGCGCGCCAACCGGCTGATTGATTCCAAACTGCTGCAAATCACCGCCGTCACCGACCCTATGACGCTGGGCATCTCGGTCATGGCCACCGTGGCCATCAAAGCCGATGGCACCATGCTGCGCGAAGCCGCCGCCGAGATTGCCAAATTTAGCGAGGTGGGCTACGTCGCTATCTGCACCGGCCCTTACGACATCTTGATCGAGGTGGCCTGCCGCGACAACGACCACCTGCTCGACTTTATCTCCGACAAGCTGGCCGAGGTGGAGGGGGTGCGTGAAATCGAGACCTTTTTGTATTTGCGGAGTGTGTC
>CAZDMM010000312.1:0-8153 GCA_964505845.1 uncultured Caldilineaceae bacterium | reverse complement strand
ATGATGTGGGCGGTGAGGCCGCCGAGGTCGAGTTCAATTTGGCCGGTGAAGGCAATCTCCGGCGGGCGTAGGGCCAGGCCGGTGCGGTCGGGCAGCTCCAGCTTGAGCATATCGCGGCAAAATTCAATTTCCACGCCTTCCGCCACCCGCCGGTCCAGGGCGGCGTCGCTCCAATCCAGCCCGGCCATCTCGACCACCTTGCGCTGAGTGTCACGGTAGGCAAAGGTGGGCACATCCAGGGCCGAGGTTCCAAAGACGTGATCCCAGTGCCAGTGGGTCAACACGCCATAGTTGGGCGGCGCAACGTGTACCGCCGCCAATTCGTCCAAAAATAACTTCACATGGGCTGGCGAGTTGCCGGCGTCCACCATCAAGGTGGCCCGCGCCCCGGCAATCGCCCCCAAAATAGGCCGGTCGGTGCGCTCGTCCGGCTCAAGCCAGTATACACGGGGTGTGATTTGGTGTAATTTGGAGTTAGCCATTTTCCTTTTTTTGACCCTTCTGAAAAACGGTTGATTTTTAACGCAAAGACGCCAGGGCGTGAAGGCGCAAAGCTTCTTGGATTAATTTTTTTCCTTGTGTCTTGGCGCCCTGGTTGACTGACAAATTTAACCTTCGAGCCATGAAGAGGGAATAGCTCACGGATTTTCACGGATAAACACGGATTTCTGGAAAAGAATTTGATAAAAAATCTGTGTTGTCCGTGTTTATCCGTGAGCAATGTAAAATCTGTCAGTCAATCAGCTTGGCGCCTTTGCCCCTTTGCCTTTAGATTTCTAGTTTTTCAATAGAGCCAGATGTCGCACGGAAAGCGTCACCCTATAACACAACCCGCTTACTATTTGGGCGCTTTGAAAGATTTCTCACCCATGGCGAGGTTCGAAATGACATCACACCGCCGTCGTGGCCGCCGTCATGATCTTTTCCTGGGTGGCTTCGGCGCGGGTAAAGTGGCCGGTCAAGCGGCCCTCGCGCATCACCAAAATGCGGTCGCTCATGCCCAGCACCTCCGGCAGTTCCGACGAGATCATCAAAATAGCCATGCCCTGGGCGGCCAGTTGGCTCATCAGGCCATGCACCGCCGCTTTGGTGCCCACGTCAATACCCCGCGTCGGCTCATCTAAAATCAGGATGCGGGGCCGGGTGCTCAACCACTTGGCCAGCACCACCTTTTGCTGGTTGCCGCCCGATAGCTCGCGGGCCTTTTGCCACAACCCGGCCGCTTTGACCTCCATTTGAACCGCCGCCTGCCGCGCCGCCTGCCGCTCGCTGCCGTTATCCATCCAGCCCAACCGGGCAAAGTTGGATAGAATCGGCAGGGTGATGTTGTGAGAAATTTGCAGGGGCAGCACCAGGCCGTGATGCTGGCGGTCTTCCGGTACGTAGGCCAGGCCCAGGCGCATAGCCTGCTGGGCACTGGTAATGTGGACGGGCCGGCCATCAATTTTGATAACTCCGCTCGTGGCCGGCTCCACACCGAAGATAGCGCGGGCCACATCGGTGCGGCCTGCGCCGACCAGCCCGGCCATGCCGACAATTTCGCCCCGGCGCAGCTCAAACGAAATATTCTCAAAAAATCCGGCCCGGCTCAGATTTTCTACTTGCAGCGCCACCTCACCCGGCGGCACCTCCTGCTTGGGGAACATATCGGCCAGGGTGCGCCCCACCATCATCTGGATCAGACTGTCGGTGGTCACTTCGGAGATGAGCCGGGTGCCGACATATTGGCCGTCACGCAGCACCGTCACCCGGTCGGCCAGTTCAAACAGCTCTTCCAGGCGGTGCGAGATGAACACAATGGCCGTTCCGGCCTCCCGCAGCCGTCTGACGATACGAAACAGGTCGGCCACTTCTGCCAGGGTTAACGAGGAAGTTGGCTCATCCATAATCAAAATTTTGGCGTTGAGAGAGAGGGCGCGGGCAATCTCGACCATTTGCTGCTGGGCCACGCTCAAATTGCGGGCTTTGGTACGCGGGTCCAGATGCACCCCCAGCGAGTCGAGCAGGCCGGACGCCTCCCGGTACATTTTGCCCCAATCCACCTGTCCCCCGGCGCGGGAAGGTTGGCGGCCCACAAAGATATTCTCGGCCACATCCAAATCGGGGAAGAGGCTCGGCTCCTGATAGATGGCGGCGATGCCGTGTTCGCGGGCGGCGTGCGGGTCGGCAAAAGCTACCTCCTGCCCGCCCAGGTGCAGGTGGCCGCTGTCGGGCTGGTGAACGCCGGTGATAATCTTGATCAGGGTAGACTTGCCGGCCCCGTTTTCACCCAACAAGGCATGCACCTCGCCGGAGCACAAGTCAAACTGAACATCCCGCAGGGCATGCACCCCGGCAAAACTTTTGCTGACATGGGTCATTTCGAGAATAGTGTGATTTGTCATGGTAATCCAAAACAATACGTAATGCGTGATGGGTAGTGCGTAAGTTTAACGGACCACGCACCACGTTTTATACCACCATCACCTCAACGCCGCGCTGGCGCACCACCTCAACCAGCGCCGGCGGCGCGTCGGTATCGGTAATGAGGGTGTGAAGCTGGTCAAGCCGGGCAAAGGTGCCGGCGGCCACGTTGCCCCATTTGCGGGCGTCAACCAGGCCGACCACCCGGCGGCAGCGTTCTACCATCGCCCGCTTCATGCCGACTTCGCTCAGGTTGATGTCGGTCAAGCCTTCATCCAAGGAGACTCCCCGCGCCCCAAAGAAGCCGAGTTGAATATTGATGCCATCCAGCAGCGCATCGGGGAGCTGGCCCACCACCGAAATTGACTCCCGGCGCAGGTGACCGCCCGGCACAATCACATGAATCTGCGGCGCATCCAGCAGGTTGAGGGCTGTTTTTAAGCTGTTGGTGATGATGGTAAGTTCAACCAGGTTTTTGAGAAAGGGGACAATCGCCATGGCGGTGGTGCTGGCGTCGAGGAAAATGGTGTCGCCTAAGTTGACCAGAGCGGCGGCGGCCTGCCCGATGCGCCGCTTTTGAGCGGCTTGCTGCTGCTGGCGCACATCAAAGGAGAACTCGGGCATGACGTTGGTGGCAAAAGCCCGGCCGCGGGTGCGCAGCAGCAAGCCCTGCTCGCTCAAGGCTCGCAAATCCTGGCGGATGGTCACTTCTGACATGCCAAAGCGGGCGCTCAGGTCGGTGACCGAAAGCTCACCCGTTTGTTCCAGGGCGGCCAAAATATCTTTTCTGCGCTCGGCCAGGCGATGTTCTTTGCCCACGCGACACCCTCGTCGTAACCTTCGAATTATATCAAATAACGAAAGTTTCGTAAGAAATCGAAAGTATTATAGGGCAAAAAAAGAGGTTAGGCAAATTTGATTTTGGGGTTAAGCGGAGTCAGTTACTTCTCGTTCCAAAATAATACGTTTGAAGGCTTCGGCGTAAGTCGCCCCGATTTTGGCCCCGGCCTCGGCGGCCCAGGGTCGGAGCAGTTCGGCAGGGTCCCAATCGCCGGGGAACTGGGTTTTGTGGAAGAGCAGCGTCTCCAGTTTAAGGTCAAACGTGGCGGTGATGTCAATCCAGGTATCGGGCTGGGCGGGCGAGGCCACGTACACTTCGCGCACCCGGTGGGGTTCCAGCCCTTCGGCCAGAAGTTCGGGGAAGTTCAAACGCATGGCGGCGGCGGGAGCCACCGCGTCGAGGGCCGCCTGCCCCACTGCCCGGTGGTCAGGGTGATTGATGTATTGGCCGTTGACGTAGAGTTGGGTGGGGTCAAAGGTCGCGACGACCTCCGGCTTGAAGCGGCGAATCTGGCGCACCAGTTCGCGCCGCAGAGTCAAGGTCGGCTCCACTTCGCCATCATGATAGCCCAGAAAAACCACCTCCTCCACCCCGATGTGCCGGGCGGCGGCCCACTGCTCCACCTCACGCAGTTGGGCTAAGGTCTCACGGGTCATGTCTGGCTCGTGGCTGCCGGCGTCGCCGCTGGTAACGAGCACGTAGCACACCCGGCAGCCGGCCCGCACCCACTTGATGACCGTCCCGCCCATGACAAATTCCACGTCATCGGGGTGGGCCATGATAATCAAAGCGGTTTGAGGGATAGGCGGTTCTTGGTTAGGCATCGTCATGATTGTGTCATGTGTCAAAACTACGATTAGGGCCAAAACTGTCAACGAATAGGTAACGAACACCTGCACCCACCGCAGGTGCGGTGTAATCGAATATTAACGTTTCCATTCGTTTATTCGTTATTCACTCGTTGACAAAGTTCCCTTAAATTTCAAAGAGTTCGGCAACTTTGACGGAGAAGCCGGGCAGAACGTCATCGCCAGGGAGTTCGTCGGCCTCGGTAAATTCACGCACCTCGGTCATGGAGCGATAGGCATAGACCATGCGGGCTTGCGGGTCAACAATCCAGACTAACCGGACGCCGATACCCAAATATTCGCGCAATTTTTGCGTCACCTCGCTCCAACTATCGTTGGGGGATAAAATTTCGACCACCAAATCGGGGGCGACATCCAAATAACTGGGTGATTTTCTTTGGGCATAACGCTCGTTGGAGATGAACAGGACATCTGCGCCACGCACATAATCAGGATTACGACGGGTATATATACCGACCTCACCTCCACGAACTTTGCCTAATTTATGGGTGCGAACAAACTCTTTAAGCGCCGCCCCAATGTTAACCTCAACACCACCGTGTTCATCTCCTGTTGGAGCCATCGGCACAATCCTCCCCTTGACCAATTCGCAGCGACCCAGGTTGCCCATCCGGGCCAGTTGTTCGCCGGTAATGAGTTCCGTTTGGGTTACAGTTGCTTCAGGGATCATCGTTCACCTCAGATCGTTTTGTGCTTTTTGGCACTTGATTTAAACTAAGGTAGTTTCAAGATTTAAGTCCACACAGTTACGTAGTGCGCCGCTAGGGGGCCTTTGGCTCTGGTGCGTAGTGCGTAAACAGTCTACACCCTACGTACTACGCACTGCGTTCCACGAGAAACGAAGGTTTTTTTCTTGGAGTTACCTATAGTATGCCACGAGTCAAGCTGGAAGAACAACCTGAGTACGAATTTCATTACGAAATAGTTTTACAGGTGCGAGACATCAATTACGGCGGGCACCTGGGCAACGATGCCCTGATCGGCCTGCTGCACGAGGCCCGGCTCAACCTTTTGCATGGGTTGGGATGCAGTGAAATGAACCTGGGCGACGGTCAAACCGGCATTATTTTGGGCGATTTGGCCGTCAACTACAAAGCCGAGGGCTTTATGTTTGACCGCCTCAGTCTTAACAGCCACATCGGCGAGATGGGCCGCAACAGCTTCCGCATTTTCCATCGCATCACCCGCAATGATACCCTGATCGCTCTGGCCGAAACGGGGATTGTCACCTTCAATTATCAGGATAGGAAAATCGTCCCCGTGCCGGAAGATTTTATCCAAAGGCTACAGCAGTATAGGGGTAATTAGTAATTGGTAATTGGTTATTGTGCTCGCTTTACGCGCCTTTGGCGGCGTCCTTTGGCAAATTACCAATTACTAATAACCAATTACCATTTACCAATCCTCCAACCTTACCCCGCCGCTTGGTGCATCTCGATTTTGCTCTTGTGGGTGTTGGCGTTGTAGGTGACCAGCTTGTGGCCGTACTTGTCGCGCAGCGCCCGCAAGGGGGCCACACTTTCCACTACCTGCGCCCCGGCCCGCTTGAGTTTGCCCTCCCAATAAAATTTAAAGTTCTGGCTAAGCCAGCGCCGGCGCAGCAGGCCGTAATACGGCTTGAGAAGCCAGTGACCCTGGCTGCGGCCCACGTACAAAATATCGTTGATCTCGCACATGGTATTGGCTTCTTCCTCGCTGATCCAGGGGGTATTGCCCCGGTTGAGGTCAAACTGGGTCCAGCCCCACTGGTTGTCGGGCGGGGTGTAGCCGCGTTTGAGCGCCTCCGGCCAGAGCGGCGTGCCGGGATAGGGCATGTAAACGCAGACCGAGCAGCGGGCGTTTTTGTTGATCTGGCACAGCCGGTCAATCAACTCGAGGGTGATCTGGCGCTCCACCGGGTCTTCTTCGGGCAGGCCGATGATAAAGCTCAGGTTGGCCTCGATGTGCGGAGCGTACTCGGCCAGGTTGCGCACGCCCCACTCGATCTGCTCGGCCTTTTGATCTTTGTTCATGGAGTCGAGCACTTTTTGGCTGCCGCTCTCGGCCCCAATATTGACCCACTGGCAGCCGGTTTTGTTCATCCACTGCACAAACTCCGGCTTGAGCAACTGCACCCGCACCTGACCGCTCCAGGGCATGTTGACCTTTTCGACCAGGCGCTGCATAGGGCGAGGCCGGCCAAAGAGGTAATCGTCGGCGTAATCTACGGCGTCGATGCCGTAATTTTGCTTGAGCCACTCGATCTGGGCGATGATAAATTCATCGCTGTGCTGCCGCCAGGTACGCTTCATGACCACCTCGTTGTAGCAGAAGCCGCAGCGAAAGGGGCAGCCCCGGCTGATGTAAACCGGGATAGCCCGGTCGTAGGGGCCGGATTGAAGCATGTAGGCGTTGACATCGGCCAGCAAATCCCAACGAGGTGAAAAGTCATCCAAATTTTGGATAAAGGGTCGCTCCGGGTTAATCACCGGCCGGCCGTTTTTGTCTTTCCAGGCCAGGCCGAAAATCTTGGCCCAATCACGCCCATTTTGCAGCTCGCGGGTGAACTCCTGGGCGGTCACTTCCCCCTCGTTGACCACCACAAAATCCACGTAATCCTCTTGCAAAACCTCTTCCGGCATAATCGTAGCGTGGACGCCACCCCAAACGGTGGGGATGCCCATGTCGTGGACCCGTTGAGTGGCTTTGATAGCCGAGGCCAACTGCGGCCCGGTGATGGTGCTAAAACCGACCCACAGCGGCCGCGCCTTCTCCACCTGGCGCACAAACTCTTCCAGGCCGTCTTCGGTTTCGTGCCACAGTTCAACCCGCAATCCCTGTTTCATCAAGGCATCGGCCACGTACATAATGCCAAAGGGCGGGTACATATCGCGCTCATTGCGGAAGTTGATGAGAAAAACGTCAGTCATCGGCTGGTCTCCTCCTCAGTAGTGAACAGTCATCAGTCATCAGTGGTCAGTTGTCAGTTGTCCATTGACAATTGACGATTAACAATTCACAATTCACAATTCACAATTGATTATCACCCTAAACCCTGTCCCCTGGGCGCGGTAATCGGCGCTGGGGGTGGCGACGCTGCAGGCGCTGCGGACATTGCAGGCGGTATGCTGTGGGCTGTAGCCCCACGAGCCGCCTTTGACCACGTGAAAGCCGGGAATATTTTCATTATACAGGCTGGTCGTCCATTCCCAAATGTTGCCGGCCATGTCGTAGCAGCCATAGGGCGAAACATTCTGCGGAATCGAGCCAACCGGCAGCGGCGCGCCGATTCGCCAGTACCAGCCGCTGCGGGCCAATTCGCGCCGGGGCCGGACGAACAAGTTGTGAAAATAGTAATCCAGCTTCAGGGTATGGGTCGGCTTGAGCTGGGCCAGTTCGGGCCGGGGCAGTTCCTCGCCCCAGGGATAAGTGCGACCGTCCGTTCCGCGCGCCGCTTTTTCCCACTGAAACTCAGTCGGCAGGGTGCAGTGAACCCCCAACTGCCGGGACAGCCAGGCGCAGTAGGCCAGGGCGTCGGCCTGGGACACATCCACGATGGGATAAGCGGCCATCTCTGCCGGATACTCCGGCGTAATGGCAAAGCGGCGCAGCCAGCCCTGCCAGCCGCCACGAAGGGCGTACCACCGGCCCGGCCAGCGATAGCCCGTTTCATCCAAAAATCGCTTCCATTCGGCATAAGTCACCGGGGTGCGGGCCATCCAAAACTCAGCCAACTCCATCACCTGGCGCGGGCGCGGCGGCGGGGCTTGTTCCAGCCGCTCGTAAGTCACTTCCGGGCCGTAGATAAAGGAGCCGGCGGGGACGGGGACGAAGGAAGAGGAGATTGGAGATTGGAGATTAGTAATTGGGGTGTCAGGTTGGTTTTGAGTTTCAAGGTTCACATTCATAGTGGCAACCAACTGTTGAGCATGTCATTTCGAACTCCGCCAGGGGTGAGAAATCCCTCTGGCCTTACCTTTATCTCCAAGTGACTCAGGCAATAGACATTAAACATTATCGGGATTAAGGTGACAGGCACTTATCTAGCCTAATTCAGGCCG
>CAZDMM010000311.1:0-8210 GCA_964505845.1 uncultured Caldilineaceae bacterium | reverse complement strand
ACCGACCGAAGCCCGCTGTTGGCCAAAGCGGTCAACTCCAGTTCCAAAAAATAGGTATACAAACCGTTGTCAATTGACTCGCTTAAAAGCGCAACTTTTTCAAAGGTTCCTGCGTTATAATTATAGTCGCTGGTAGCCTCGGCCAGCACCAGGCAGCCGGGCTGCTGGTGGGGGCAGCGTTTTACCCGCAGCCACACCTCGCCGGCGTTATCAAAATCCTGGCCGTAAAAAGTCAAGCCGGTCAGACGGGTATGGTCGGGTAAAGTAAGGGGGGCCACAAAGCGATTGTTATCGGCGGTAAAATTACGGTTTTGCCCGCTCAGGGTTAGCAGTTGTTGGTTCAGGTCTTTGGCGTAAACAGCGTTTTGGGTGGCCGGCATAAAAGCCAGGGCCGGCACGCTCAGGTAGCGAAAACTATCTACCGTTCCCTGCAGCTCTCTTGCGCCCGGCGGGGCGGCGGCAAACACCTGGCCGATAAACAATACCATCAATAGCCCAAGGTTAGCGCCGAGTATAACAAATATTAGTTGACGTTTACTCATTTTATCTCTCCTTGTTTTTAATGACAGGTCTTTTACACCTACGGGGCTGTCCCAAATTTTAGGAGACCCTAAAGGTGTTTGAGACCTTTCGGGTCTGCTCACCCAAAAATTGGAGCGCACCCTACACCCACCCTACCAACAAATTTTGAACGATGAAACAAGTTTATGGCTTCAATTGAAATTTTAACGTAACCGGGTTTAGATGCAATTTCCGTCGAGTCTAAGAATGAAGGTTTCAGGCAGCGCTGCGTATACCTTGCATTATGAAGTCGTAGGGTTAATCTTGAGTTTGAGCTTAAATGGGGTTATCATTATCTAGCCAGGTTTAATTTTTATAGGGAGCTTTCATTTCAATCATGAACAAGCCATTAGATCCAAGAATGTCCCAACCATCCGGCCTGCCGCAGTTGCAATTGGTGGTGCATGCCGGGCCGCTGGCTGGCAAGGGCTTTCCCATCACCGGCGACATCCTCACTTTTGGCCGCGGGCCTGACAATGACATCACCCTGGACGACACCCAGGTTTCCCGAAATCATGCCCGGCTGCTAAAGCACGGTGATGAGATTATTATTGAAGATTTAGGCAGCACCAACGGCACGTTGGTGAACGGCAAACCCATCACCGGCCAGCATGTGTTACAACCGGCCGACATCATCAGCATTGGCTCCTCCGTTTTTGGGGTGCGAGGTTTTTCTGCGCCTCAAACCATTGGCGTTACCCAGATCTCTATGGAGCGGCGCACCTACCCGCCCCCTATCCCGTCAGCCTCAACCTTGCCTCAATCCAGCCCCACCGTTTCTCCCCGCCCTGCCCCGCCCGCGCCGGTCAAAGAGTCCTCCGGCGGACTCAACCTGCTCCTGATCGGCGGAATTTTGGCCCTGGTGGTGGTAGTTTTGGCAGTGGCCGCCGTGACCGCTTTTTTTCTCACCCAGGAACGCAGCCCTAATGTAGCCGCCGTTCCAACCGTGGTAATTACCGCCCCGGTAAACGGCAGCCAGGCCCAGGTGAATGTGCCGGTAACGGTGCAGGCTACGGCCTCAGACCCCAATGGGGTCAAGCGGATGGAATTGTGGGTGAGCAATGTTAAAACAGCGGAGGCCATCAGCCCGGTGGAACAAGGCCAGACCACCCTGACTGCCTCTTTTCAATGGACTCCCTCCGCTCCCGGCGCTTATCCTTTAGAAGTGAAAGCCTTTAACGCCGCCGGCGGCGTCAGCGCCCCAACTATTGTCACCGTCAATGTGGGGGGCGGCTCTCCAGCCACTGCGGAGACTCCTACGGCTACGGCCATCCCACAAACGCCCACCCCCACCGTGCCGGCCAAACCATCACTCACCACCAAAACCGACCTTAATGTTCGCTCCGGTCCCGGAATTCAGTACGATTTGTTGGGACTGCTGCCTGCCGGCGTGACGGTTGAAATTATTGGCCGCGAAGAAACGCGCCAATGGTGGCAAATCCGCTTTAGCCCGGCCGCCGATGGCATCGGATGGGTGGCCGCAGACCCCGCTTTTTCAACCACCGCCAATGTTGATAACGTGGCCGCGGCCCAAATTCCGCCCACCCCTACCCCTGTGCCTACCAACACGCCTGTGCCGGCCACCTTTACCCCCATTCCGCCCACCTTTACCCCTATTCCGCCCACCGCCACGCCAACCGTAACGCCTACACCTACGGCCACCAACCAGCCCACCAACATTAATTTCAATATCAGCCCCACCCAGATACAAGGCGGTGAGTGCGTCAATATTACCTGGAATGTCAGCGGAGTCCGGGAAATCTATTTTGAAGGCCAGGGAGTTGGCGGCAGCGCCAACATTGTAGATTGCCCTAAAGAGTCAAAAACCTACCAATTTCGAGTCATTCGCCAGGATGGTTCGGAGTACCGGCAAGAAATCCAGGTAGAGGTCATCAACGCCATCAGTTCCACCGGCAGCATGAAGCTGGAACCCAACCAGGCGGTAGACCTGGATCAGGGCAAAATTACCGGCGATGGGGCTGATTTTTACTGGCGCATTGAGGGAGGGGTGCGGGTGCTTGAAGCCCAAAATGGAGCTATCCTGGCCCCCATCCGCGACATCAGTGATTTAAAGAATCTGAGCCTGGAGGAATGTTTAGGAGCGCCCATGGGCAACTATCCCTACATGGATGGCAGCGATGATGCCCCCAACGAGCCTAACAAGATCATTGAGCAAGGCTCCATTTGTTACCGCACCAATGAGGGGCGCCTGGGCAAGCTGCGCTTCCCCAAAGGCAGTTCTGAAAACCTCAGAATTGAATGGCTGACCTGGAAATAAAAATTGACAACGTCTCCTTATCTTTGCTAATATAGAGCCTGATCTCCAGGTTTATGCTCACGCCTGGCCCAAGTTTGGGAATCAAACTAAAATTCACTGTAGTGTTTTAACCGGAAGGACAACCTAATCATGTACGATAACGAGCCAACCATGCTGGGGCGTGGTCGTCCTGCTGCCACCCTGGTTATTCGACAAGGCACGCAAGCCGGGATGAGTTTTGCCATTGCCGGCAATCAAGTGATCATTGGGCGTGAGGAAGGTTTGGACGTTGTTTTACAGGACCCTGAAGCTTCGCGCCGCCATGCCCGGATTACCTGGCAGGGCGGCAGATACGTGATAGAAGATTTGGGCAGCACCAATGGCACCTTTGTTAACGGCATGCAGCTCTCTACCCCCCTGGCGCTCAATCCGGGAGATAGCATTGGGGTGGGACAAACGGCGCTGGTCTTCCAGATGTTTACCCCAGAGGTTGGCCCGGCGGCCTCTTACCAGGCCCCTCTGGAGCAGCGGCCCGCTCATCCTCCCGTTGCCGCCCCAGCCCCGGCTCAGAGTAACCAATTTACCCAATATGTGCTTTATGGGTGTGGCTGTTTGCTGCTGTTGTGCATTTGCGGCTTGCTGGCCATTGCGGCCTGGGCCTTGCTGGACCCTGGTTCCTTTGAAAACACCACCGGTATTGATGTTTCTTTAAGAATGGTTGAATCTTATTTAAACCTGGGCTGATCGCGCTTATTAGGTTGGAATTATTCTCCGGCAGGAATGAGTCTGGCTCTTTTGGTTACAAATCACGGGGGTTGTCAAGCGGCAAAATCACCTCAACGGTAGTCAGCCCAGGCCGGCTGGATACATTGATTTGCCCATGATGGCGCTCGATGATGGCATGGGCCGAGTAGAGTCCCAGGCCCAGCGCTTTACCGACCGGTTTGGTGGTAAAAAAGGGTCTAAATAACTGGTCAAGATTTTTTTCAGGTATCCCAAGCCCGTTATCAGTAATCGCCACTTTCACTTCACGCTTAGAAACCGATTCCGTAGTCAGGATAATTTGGGGGGTCTGGGTGTAATCAACTACGGCGTCGCGCGCATTCAAAATTAAGTTCATCCACACTAACTTTAAATGGCTCATGCTGGCAACCAGTTTCGGTTGAGCCTGATAATTTCTCACCAACTCCACCCGATCCTTTTGCAAAGAGCGCGCTACCAGGGCTAAAGCGCCTTCCAGGGTTTCAATCAAGTCAATTTCTACAAAAAGATAAGTTTCCTGGTTAGAAAAGCCCAGTAAATTTTCAACAATATTTTGGATGCGTGCGCCTGCTTTCAAAATACCGCTGGCCAGGTCATAAGCTTCGCCGGCCGGGTCAACCTCATATAACAGCAGTTGGCTGTTGGCCATGGTGATGGTGAGGGGGTTATTAATCTGGTGGGCCACACTCCCGGCCAATTGACCCACCGCCGCCAGGTTGGCCGAGCGAAACAACGAGGCTTGCCAGCGTCGCCGCTCCGACACATCCTGGCCAAAAATGATGACCTGCTCAATTGGTCCAACCCGGTTACGGATAGGGTAAATTCTAAATTCGCGGTCCTTCAGGTAAGGCGAGGTTTCATTTTCAGGTGAAATCCACATAGTTTCCCGGCCCGTATTTAATGACTCTTTCACCCGCTCCAGCAGTTCCGGGGCCGAGGCAGCCCAGGCCAGGGCCAGGCTGCTTTTGCCCACCAGCTCATCCGGCTGGCGTCCCTGCCGTTCAGCCTCCACCTGGTTGAGGGCAATAATGGTTAAATCTTGATCTAAGATAATCAAACTGTCAGAAATACCGTCAAACAGGGTTTGCAGGGTATTCCGGCTGTGTAAAATTCGCTCGCGGCTTTGGGCCAGGTCAATATAGGCGGTAGCCAAATTTTCAAACAAGCTAGAATTTTCCAGGGCAATCGCCACCTGGTCACAAAATACAGATAACCACTGAATATCGCTGGCGGCAAAACCGGCCGCCTCGGCATGACCCAGGGCTAACACGCCAATCAACTTGTCACGTGAGAAAATTGGAATAAACAAAGCAATCTCAAGCGTTGGGTCAGGCCAATCACCCGCAGCCGGTTTTAAGCGGCGAATAATCGTTTGGGTCAGGGCGGCCTGTTTGGCCCACTCTAGCCAAAAACTAATGCTGGATTCTTGCAAAGCGCCGATGACAAGCTGGCGCATATCCAATCTGCCGCTCCGGTCGGCCGGAAAAATAAGGCTAATTCTGGCTCCGGTGAGCTGCTGCACTTTTGATAGTACAATCCTGAGCGCCTCATCAACCTGCCAGGTCTGGCTGATGGCCTGGGTGGTTTGGTGCAACAACAACAGCTTATCGGTGGTAGAGGCCAGCCGGTCGCTCTCTTGAGCAGCCGCTCTTAAAGCGTTAACCTCAAGGAGGTGGCTTATTTTAAAGGCCAGTTCCTGCGGTTCTACCGGCCACAGCAGATAATCCACTGCGCCCCGGCTCAGGTGGGCCGCAGCCTGGCGGCGCGCCTGGGCCGGCGCCAGCACCACCACCATCGTCTCAGGCGCCGTAGCTTTAACCTTAGCCCAAAACGAGTCGGCCTCCGGAGCGAGAGGCACACAGTCTAAATCAAGCAGCAGCAGGGTGTAGCTCCGGCCGGCCAACCGGGCCATCCAGCCGGCCTCTACCTGGCATACCTCAACCGACAGCGCCAGGTGGTGAAGCTGAGTCCGGATCATTTGTTCCACGACGGCTGCCTGAGCAGAAACTATTAGCATGATTCCTGAGTGAGCCATATCTTGCGCCATAACGCTAATTGTACTATACCTTTAGGGTAACCGTCAAAGCAATTTTGCAACCGGGGTCTGTCCCAGATTTTAGGAGACCCTAAAAGTTTGTGAAACCTTTAGGGTCTGCTTACCCAAAAATTTGGACGCACCCTTGCCGCCACTCAGCTCTTTACGAGGAGGTTAACATGCCTACAACCTCATCCAACCAACCGCCTAAAGCCTTTGTATTTGACGCTTACGGCACGCTGTTTGATGTTCACTCGGTCGTCGGCCTGTGTCATGAATTCTTTCCCAACCAGGGGCCAGGCCTCAGCCAGGTGTGGCGAGCCAAACAGTTGGAATACACCTGGCTGCTCAGTTTGATGGAAAGCTACGAGGATTTCTGGCACGTTACCGAAAAGGCCCTGAAGTTTGCCTGCGATGCGCTGCGGCTGGCATGCACCCCCGCCCAACAGGCCCGTTTGATGGAAGCTTACCTATACTTGGAGCCTTATCCCGAAGTCCACTCAGCCCTGGCCGGCCTGGCTCACTATCCTCGCGCCATTTTATCCAACGGTTCGCCCCGCATGCTGCAGGCGGTGGTGAGCCGGGCCGGGCTTCAAGCCCACTTTACCCATCTCATCAGCATAGAGGAAGTTAAAATTTATAAGCCCAGCCCGCGCGTGTACCAATTGGCTTGTGACAAAGTGGGGGTTGCTGCCGGCCAGATTGCTTTTGTCTCCTCTAACCCGTTTGACGTGATGGGCGCCGCCAGCTTTGGTTTTCAAACCTTTTGGGTCAACCGTACCGGCCAGGTTTTTGATGCCCTTGGCCCGGTTCCGGCTTATACCATCAGCCAGCTCACCGAGTTGGCAGTTTCTTAACTTCAAGGTAAAATATCACCACACTTGTACCAGAATTCACAATTTGGTATCTCACCCCTATAAAACTTTGTAAGAAAGTGTAGTTAACTCTATGTCAAACAAAAGCAGAATTTACGACAAAGCTTTGCGCAGCAAAGTGATGGCAGATCAAGAAGCAGCCGCCCTAATCCCCTCCGGCGCAACAGTGGGCATGAGCGGCTTTACCGGCTCTGGCTATCCCAAAGATATCCCCGTAGCCCTGGCCCAACGCATTATGGACTATCATCAACGGGGCCAGGAGTTTAAGATTGAGGTGTGGACCGGTGCCTCCACCGCTCCAGAACTGGATGGGGCGCTGGCTATGGCCGATGGGGTGGAACTGCGGCTGCCCTACCAGTCAGACCCTACCTCGCGCCAGCATATCAACGCCGGCAAAATGGAGTACATTGACCTGCACCTCAGTCATGTCCCCCAATTTGTGCGTTTTGGCTTCCTGGGTAAACTCGATTTCGCCATTATCGAAATCACCAGCATCCTTGAAGATGGTCGCCTGGTGCCTTCAACCTCAATCGGCAACAATAAAACCTGGCTCGATGTAGCCGATAAGGTCATCCTGGAGGTTAACAGTTGGCAGAATGAGAAATTAGAGGGCATGCACGACATCTACTATTATACCCACCTGCCCCCCAACCGTGATCCTATCCCCATTCTGCGCGCCGACGATCGGATTGGCATTCCCCATCTCCTCTGCCCCCCGGAAAAGATTGTCGGGATTGTTGAGACCAACGCTCCCGACCGCAACACCCCTTTTGATCAGCCGGATGAAAACTCCAGGCGCATTGCCGGTCATATCATGGAATTTCTGGCCCATGAAGTTAAAAAGGGACGCCTCCCAGAAAACCTGCTGCCGCTGCAATCTGGCGTGGGCAATATTGCCAACGCCATGCTGGCCGGCCTCAACGAAGGTCCCTTTGAAAACCTTACCGCCTACACCGAAGTGCTGCAAGACAATATGCTAGCCATGTTCCAATCGGGCAAGCTCTTAAGCGCCTCGGCCACGGCCCTATCCCTCAGCCCGGCCGGCCTGGCCGAGTTTAACAAGCACATTGACGATTACCGCCAGCAGGTGGTTTTGCGCGCCCAGGGCATCAGCAACCATCCCGAAGTGATCCGGCGGCTGGGCGTGCTGGCTATGAACGCCATGATCGAAGCCGACATTTACGGCAACGTCAACTCTACCCATGTGATGGGTACGCAAATCATGAACGGCATCGGCGGCTCCGGCGACTTTGCCCGCAATGCCTTCATCTCCTTCTTTATGTCTCCCTCCACCGCCAAAAAAGGGGCCATCTCCACCATTGTGCCGATGGTTTCTCACGTGGACCACACCGAGCACGATGTCCAGGTGCTTGTCACCGAGCAGGGCCTGGCCGATTTGCGCGGTCTCTCCCCCAAACAGCGGGCCAAAGTTATTATCGAGAACTGCGTCCACCCGGATTACAAACCGGCCATGCAAGATTATTATCGGCGGGCCTTAGATCATTCCCCCGGCAAACAAACTCCCCACCTGCTGGACGAAGTTTTCAACTGGCACCTGCGCTACATGCGCACCGGCCACATGTAATTTGAATACAGCCATTTTAGAACCCCGTTTTCTTTGAGAAAACAGGGTTCGCTCTTGACAAAAGTTTCTTTTAGTCATATAATGAAAGCAATCGAAAGTAAATAAAATTATTCGAAATAATGTTACCCTCTAAAG
>CAZDMM010000310.1:0-8212 GCA_964505845.1 uncultured Caldilineaceae bacterium | reverse complement strand
GGCATGCAGCACTTTGATGCCGACATAGCGATCCAGGCCCGGCTGGTAGGCTTTGTAAACCTCAGCCATTCCGCCGCGCCCCAATCGGGCCACAACCCGATATTTACCCACTGTTTTTCCGACTAAATCAGCCATAATATACCTGCAAGTCTAGGGTAAGAAGAATAGAAACCATTATAACATTCCGCTATGGTTGCGTCAATAAGGTAATGAGGGATAATAGTCAGGGTAAAAAGAAACGGGCAGGTGGAGAACCTGCCCGCTGTTTGTTTTAAAGTGATGCGATCAAGGCGCCCAGGAAATTCTTTCTTCGGTCCAACCTTTGGAGTTATCTCTGTCTCGCAGCACTACTCCATCGGGTGCGCCTTTCATATTGAACAGTTTGCGTTGATTGCTGCCGTCGGCATTCATTACCCACACCGCCCACACCCCGCCGGCATCAGAAACATAAGCAATGCTCTTGCCATCGGGCGACCAGGTGGGCAAGCCATCATTGTTGCCGTTATTGGTGAGGCGTTTAGGGTTAGCGCCGGTCACATCCATTACCCAAATTTCCCAGTTGCTGCCGCCGCGGCCCGAAGACATAAAGGCGATTTTTGTACCATCGGGCGACGGCATGGGAGCAGTATCGTTCTGCTCATTACTAATTTTGGTTTCACCGCCGCCGGTGGCCCCCATAAGAAACATGCCACAATCGCCGGAGGGCAAACATCCCTTGACCACCAGGCGGCCATCCGGCAGGGTTGAGACGTATTCGCCCTGGAAATTGAGTGAGAAGTCATTTTTGCCGTTTTGGTCGCCTTTGTAAATCCGGGGGACCCGGTCGCCTTCACGCCGGGTAACAAAGGCAAAAGAGAAACCATCAGGCGACCAGCTAGGCAGGCCGTCTTCTACAAACTTGGTCACCTGGCCGCCCCGCCCGCCGATAAAATCTCTAAAGAAGATACCACGCGTGTCCAGATTCCAGGAGCGGTACGCTAACAGACTCCCATCTTTATTGAAAGCCGGCTGGCTGGCTCCACTGGCAATGCCGGTTTGCTCGCCAGTAGCCACATCGGCTAACCACAAATCAAAGGTGTTGGTGCCAGGGTTAAAGGCCGGATAGATGATGCGCCCGGTGACTGCGGCCGGCTCTCCGGCAGGAGAGGTGGCTTCTTTAGTGGCAGCCGCTTGCCCGGCCTCAGGCGAGCCTGTTGCAGCCGGAGTACCGCTAGCTGCGGCTGCCGGAGTACCGCTGGCCGGGGTTGCGGGGGCATTGCCCTGGCTGTTAACGCCGGCGGCCAGTTGTTCTGGGGTGAAGGGGATGATAAGTTCCTGTCCCAGGCTCAACTTACCCGGATCGGTTAAGTCATTCTTGGCCGCCAGAGTGTCTACATCAACCCCAAACTTGTTAGCAATAGCCAGCAAGGTATCCCCCTGCTGAACCACATAAACAAGCGGGGTAGCCGTTGCTTTGGGCGTTGGGGTAGAAACAGGGGTAGGAGTAGTTTTAGCAGCCGAGGCTGCCGGTGTTGTGGTGGTAGCGGTACTTTCTTTGGTCGCAGTCAGAGTAGTGGCGCCGGTAACTACTGCGCTCTGAGCGGTAGCAGTGCTCACTTTGGTCGCCTGGGCGGTGGTAGCCGGTGTGGTAGCTGCCTGGGCCACCACCGGCTCCTTAGCGCCAAAACGGAAACTATTAATCATTTTTTGGAAGATAGGCTGGGTTGGATTCCAGCGATCAGCCGGGGCTACCGCCACCAGGTAGTATCCTTTGCCATCCTTGTTAGTGACGGCGATGGTGGCAATCCCCTCGCCGCCCAGATTCTTATCTTCAAACCTGATCTGGGTTGAGGTCCACGTTTGCGAGCCAATGCTAATCGTCCCCTCATTTAAGGTTTTGGGGTTGGCCGGAAAACCAGATAGTACTCCGGCCAACAGGTCTTTGATTTCCGCTTTACCATCGGCCGGGCTGCCAATCCACATGGCTACATCTCTTAAGGTCTTGGGGTCAAGCCCCCCCGCCGAAGGTGACATGATGACCTGGTTTTCATCATCTTTCTTTTTCCAACCTTCGGGGTAATCAATGGTAATCCCAACAGCCGGGCTGCTTAAAGTTGCCATAGAAAAGGCGGTAGGGGTGGTAACCGGCTCAGGCGAATTGGTTGGCGTTGGGCCAAGGGTAGGGGTAGCATTAGGCGGCCCCGCCTCAAGGGTAGGGGTGGGGCTTTGCAGCACCGCTACACCGCTCACCCCTGCTTCATTACTATTCACAAAGAAGGAATAGCCGACAATGACCAGCACGGCAAAAATAAG
Source organism: uncultured Caldilineaceae bacterium (assembly GCA_964505845.1). Lineage (GTDB taxonomy): Bacteria > Chloroflexota > Anaerolineae > 4572-78 > J111 > DSQQ01. Next base: position 5,920 of record CAZDMM010000310.1, on the reverse strand, counting down.
CAGGGCCACAATCCCACCAGTAAAAGTCCAGACGGTGCTGGGCACAGATCGCAGCACGTCTCCCAGGGTATGGCCTTGCTTTTGGGGTTGGGCCAAAGGCGCCGGTTGGCCGGCCAGAGGCGCTGCTGCCCCCAGGCCGGGTTGAACGGCTTCTTTTTTGACCGGTTGGGCCGGCATCGGCATGGTCGGAGAGTGGGCGTCGCGGGCAACGGGCGCTTGAGGCATGGGTTGAGTCATGGCCCGCCGGTCTACCGGCGAGCTGGCAGGCGCCGGCTCAAGAGCCGGCGTTGGCTCCATGGGCACCGTATTTTCACGCGCCCGCCGGGGCTGAACCGGAACCGGTTTGCTGGTAGTTCTGGCTACGGGTGCAGTGGCCTGAGCGGTTGAAACTGTCGGGATAATGACCGTTGGCTCATGCGCCCCCTCTTTGTGACCAGGGCCAAGCAAGCGGGGATCGGTGGGCATCCTATCACGGCTTTGCCGGCCCGGTTCCCCGGCGGCCGGGCGCACCCGCATGGTCTCAGAGGCGCGCCGGGGCTGCCGCGGCTCAATCTCATCAGCTTTGTCAAGCGGGGTTGAGGGGGCTGACTCTTTGGGGGCCGCGGCCCGTGCTTTGGGCGCAGGTTCCGGCTCTGGATCAATCACCGTGATAACTTCCACCTCAACCACTTCAACCGGCGGTTCAGCTTCCTCAATAAACTCAGCGATCACCGGTTCGCTTTTGGCCTCGGCTTTGGGCTTGGCCGATTTGGTTTCTGGGGTGGCCGGCGGCTCTTGATCAATCACCATTTTGGGCGGTGTGGCCGTTGCAGCCGGTTCACCCGAGGCATATTGCAGCCATTGTTTACCGTCAAAGAAAAACCAGGAGCCAGATTGGCCCTCACCGCCGGGTGGAGAAGGCATTTTGGGGGCGCCCGGTTCCGCCGAGGCAGGTTGAGGGGCAGGCTCAACTGCCGGCGGCTGTGAGGGCACAGTATAACCTGGCGCGGGAGGCGTTACATAGTTTGGCGCTGGGGCAGGCTGCTGAGGTGGATAAGCATACCCCGGCGCTGGCGGCTGATAAGGCGGGGCCGCATAGGCTTGTCCCCAGGGATCGGGCGGAGTTTGGTAGAAGGTTTGGGGCGGTTGGGCGTAATATGATTGAGCGGGATAGACGGGAGCTTGGGGTGGTTGAGGCTGGTAGGCCGGGACAGATTGGTACGGTGTAGGATTGCTCGGCTGAAATTCATGCGCCGGGTGCCAGCCGGTGTGGTCATAAAAGTACCACTGCCCTGTTTTGGCCCCAATCGCCCAGTAACGGCCTTCATCGTCCTGGAAAAGCTCGCTGTCAAACTGCGGGGCGTCGGCGGCCATGCTATAGCCGGGTTGTTGGTAGAGTTGAGGGTCGGTTGGATAAGCGGTAGAGCTGGGCTGCCTGGCTGCCACGCTTTCGCTCCGGCCATAAACCGGAACCGGGCGAGAATCACCAGTGGGGCTGGGTTTGACCCATTCTTTGGTATCGGGATTGTAATAGTACCAATCCCCACTTTTAACTCCCCGCTGCCAGTAGCGCCCCTGCTCATCCACAAAGGGCAAGTTTTCGGCGTCACGAGGATCAGCCTGCTGCCAGTTCTGGCCGTCGTAATAATGCCAGGCGCCGCTTTGAGCGCCAATCATCCAAAACCGGCCGCGCTGGTCTTGAAACTGAAGTTTATCAACTTCAGCGATGAACATCGCTTCATCAATTTTGCCGGCTTGATAATCACCATACAGAATTTGATAGCGTTGTTCTAAAGCTTCTATACTGTTGTTATCCATGGCGTTCCCATTATTCTTTGGCCCAAGGCAAAATGCTTGAAACCAAAATACATCTCCTTCTTCCCTGACACATTGATAACGCAACACCTTACCAGGGATCGCCCCTAAAAGTTCCCGGTTTTAGGGCACGACCAGGCCGTTACGTAAAAATACATATTACACGTCTTTCAATGAATCGCAAAAAATGGAACAAGACTCAGCAAATATTACTATATTTCTAAAAAGACTGGTATAATGCCCAACTTATGAAGAAGCAGGTTTTTTCGCTTGGCTTGAGTTTGCTGGCCTTGACCATCATCATCATTGGCTCGGCCCTGTGGAGCCGGGTGCTGTACACTTCTATCGAGCAGTACCGCTCACCGCTGCGGGGAGCCAGGCTGGCCCCGCAGTCGCCTCAGTTTCAGGCCATCACACCTAAAATGGTGGTTGTGATGATCAGCGGCCTGGGGTATGAGGCGGCCCAAACGCTCAATTTACCGGTGTTGAATCAACTCAGCCAGGCCGGAGCGGCTATGGCTGTTCAGAGCACACCGCCGACTTATTCTCAAACTGCCTGGGCCACCTTGATCAGCGGCGCTTCCGCCGAAACCAATGACGCCCCCCCGGTTGATTTGCCTCTCAACCGGCTGCATGAGCTGGAAATTGACACTCTTTTCAGCCGTGCGCACCAGGCTGGCCTGCCTACCAGCTTGCTTGGGCCGGTCGAGTGGCAGCGCCTGTTACCTGCCGAGCAGGTAGATTATCCATTTTTTGTAGATCAACCCGGCCCCGAATCTGACGCCGCTATTGTGGAAGCGGCTCTACCCGTGCTGGCTAACCCGGATTTAAAATTTACCTGGATTCACTTTAGCCAGGTTGATGTAGCCGGCCAGCAGCATGGCGGCGAAAGCGCGGCTTACGCTCAGGCGGCGGCTCAGGTGGATAGCTACCTGGGGCAAATCAGCCAGGCCATTGACCTGCACCAGGCGGTGTTAGTGATTTTGGCAGATCACGGCCATGTACCCGACGGAGGGCATGGCGGCGACGAGGTTGAAGCGGTATGGCAGCCGCTGGTGGCTATTGGGCAGGGTATTGTCCCTGGCCGCTATAGCGATACTCACCAAACCAACATTGCCCCCACCCTGGCCGCTATCCTGGGCCTGGCCCCACCCACCGCCAGCGAGGGCCGCATCTTGTTTGAAATGATTCGTTTAACTGAACAGGAGCGAGCTTTGGCCCAGCTAGCCCTGGTGCAGCAGCGCACCCTCCTGGCCGAAGCTTACCTGACCGCCCTGAACAAGCGGCCCACCCCACTCCCTGAGGCTATTGCCACCGACCTGGCGCGGGCTCAAACAGATTTCATTGCCCATAACACCAATGGAGCGTTCCAATTAGCCCAATTAACCCAACAAGAAGTGGATCGCTATCTACAGAATACCCGCAGCGCCTGGATCAGAACCGAGCAAGGGCTGCGGCTGGGAGTGACCGGGCTGGCCATTTTGGTGTGGCTGACGACCCTGTGGCGGCGGCGGGGGCCGCATGCCGGCTCTATCCTGATTGCCGCCATTTTTACGGCTGGGCTGTATCACGTGCTCTACCAACTGCAAGGCCACAGTTATTCGGTCAGCGCCCTGAGAAGTTTCTCGGAGTGGCCGTTTGACATTGCTCGCCGCACCGCCGTGACCTTACTAGCCGGCGGCGGCTTGATGCTCATCTTTATGATGATGGCCCGCGAAGATAATTGGCTTACCCTCTTAGGAACCGGGTATGGTTTTGGCCTGCTGGTTACTTTTATCTTTGCTTTGCCCCTGGGCTGGGCTTTTTGGCAAAATGGGTTGGTGCTGCGCTGGTATCTGCCGGCCATTTTGCCCGCTTTTTGGCAAGTGACCGGGCTGCTAGAGGTGATGATTGCCGCCATCTTAAGCTTGCTGCTGCCGTGGCCCATTATGGGGTTGAACATGTTCGTCATCTGGATGCGCCGCCGTCTGGACGAAAGCCGCGCCCGCAAGTCGGATGCCTTGCCGGGGCTGCATCTGTAGCCTGTCAAGTGCTTAAGTGCCAAGTGATTGGGTGTCAAGTATTCTGTTTAACACCTGACACTTATTTTCCAGGGAGACTCACTTTATGCGTGTGTTCATTACGGGCGCTTCCGGCCAATTGGGCCGGGCGCTGCAAAAAGTATTACCGGCCTACGGTATAAATGTTCTGGCAGCAGCACGGATTGATATTGCCGACCACGCCGCCGTCCAACAGATTTCGGACCTCAGCCCTGAGTTGGTCATCCATGCCGCCGCGATGACCCATGTGGACGGCTGCGCCAGAGACCCTGATCTGGCTTTTAAAGTCAACGCTTTTGGCACGCAGAACGTAGCCCATGCCTGTTTGCGCTGCAACGCCGAGATGGTTTATGTGTCTACCAATGAGGTGTTTGACGGGCGGGCCGAGCAGCCCTACCGTGAGGACGATGCTCCCCACCCGATCAACCCTTATGCCAGTTCCAAACGCAGCGGCGAACAGATGGCCGCCCGCTATCTGCGCAGCGGCCTCTATATTGTCCGCACCGCCTGGGTTTTTGCGCCGGGGGGGAACAATTTTCCGGCCAAAATCATGGCGGCCGCAGACTCCGGGCGGCCGCTGCGGGTGGTGACGGATGAGGTTAGCAACCCCACCTATGCCCCGGATCTGGCTGAAGCCATAGCCCAACTGGTTCAGACTCACCGGTACGGTATCTACCACTTCACCAATGCCGGTTATTGTTCCCGCTATGAGTACGCCCAGGAAATCCTGCGCCAGAGCGGCCGCGCTCACATCCCCATCGAGCCTATCACCCTGGCCGAATATCCGCGCCCCTCGGCGGTGCCCCCCTTTACGGCCCTGGCCAATACCAAAGGTGCGGCCCTGGGGATTGAACTGCGCCCCTGGCCGGAGGCTCTGGCCGCTTATTTGGAACAAACCTTTACAGGATAAAAACCAGGGCTATGCTAAACTCATTTGACTTCATTTTGGTAGGTCTGGCCGCCGTAGCCGGCGGGGCGGTTAATGCCCTGGCCGGGGGCGGCACGTTGATCACCTTTCCGATGCTGGTGGCGGTGGGTATTCCGGCGGTAGCGGCCAGCGTAACCAACACGGTGGCCCTGTGCCCTGGCTACCTGGGCGCAACCATGGCCCAATCCAATGACCTCAAGGGCCAAAAGCAGCGGTTGTGGTTGTTCCTCCTGGCCGGCGCGATTGGCGGCATCATCGGCGGTATTTTGCTGCTCAACACCGGCGAGCGGGTCTTTCGGGCGCTGGTTCCCTTTTTGATTTTGCTGGCCTCGGCGCTGCTGGCGGTGCAGGAGCCGCTGCGGGCCTGGCTCATCCGGCGGGCCGGGCACGCCGACGCGGCCGCTGCCTTTGAACGGTGGGCGGCCCTGCCGGTCGGCCTGGCAGCGATTTACGGCGGTTATTTTGGAGCCGGCTTGAGCGTGATTGTGCTGGCCGTGCTGGGGCTGGTGGTGGACGACTCGCTCACCCGGCTCAACGCCCTTAAACAAGCTATCTCTCTGAGCATCAATGTGGCCGCCGCGCTCTTCTTTGTTTTTTCGGGTCAGGTGGTCTGGCTGACGGCCCTGGTTATGGCCGTGGGTGCTTTGCTGGGCGGCGTTTTGGGCGGCAAGCTGGCCGGTCGAGTCAAACCGGCCGTGCTGCGCCAGATGGTGGTGGTCATCGGGGTGGTGGTGGCAGTGATCTACCTGGTGCGATGAGAAAAGGTCTCCCATTCAGTTATGTAATACTGGGCGGCCATTTGGCAATTTCGGTCAGCAAGAAGGTTTCGGTCAGGCGATGAATACGATAACGCCGCTGCTCAATGTCGCCGCCAACTTCTACCAGCGACAGGGCAATCAGTTCTTCCAAAGCCTGGCTCAATTCAGGCGGGGCAAGTCCGCTTACTGCTGCTAAATGAGTAAAATCACTCCCCTGGCCGGCGGTAAAGGGCATAGCTAACAAGAGTCGCCGTCCCTCCTCCGTTAGCGCCTGCCAGCTTTGCCGGTAAATATAAGTGTACAATTCCTCTATTTTTTTACTCTTAGCCTGCTTAAGATTGCTCAAAACTTGTGAAAGCGGCAGGGTACAAATTTGGCCCACCACCAGTTTGAGAGCCAAA
>CAZDMM010000309.1:0-8214 GCA_964505845.1 uncultured Caldilineaceae bacterium | reverse complement strand
ATATGGCTGATTTAGCTTCGCTTCAGACGGCAATTTCTGAAAACGTGGCCGTCAATATCCACGAGAATCGCGGCCAGATTGCCATTGGCAATTATGTGGTCCAGATTGGCTCGGTTCACGGTGGGGTGGTTAACATCACCATGCCGGAGCAGCAGCCTCGCCTTCGTCCTCGTCCCCTGCCGGTGCTGCTGCGTCCCCGCCGCTTCCCCGATTTGTTAGACCGCAAAGATGAATTCAGCCTGACCATTAATGCGCTGCAGGCTGCCCAGCCGGTAGAGTTTTACAGCCAGGCCGGCGGGGGCAAAACCAGCCTGCTGCGCCACCTGGCTTATGACCTGCCGCTGACCCCTTTCCCCGATGGCGTTATCTATCTGCCCGCTCGCCAACAACCGCTGGCCGACTTGCTTCAGACCCTTTTTGAAGCTTTTTACGAAAGCGACCTGCCCTGCCTGGCTACCCAGGCCCAGTTCAGCCATGGTTTCCAATCCAAACAAGCTCTCATCCTATTAGACGACCTGAGCCTGAACCGGGAAGAAGCCCTTACCCTGCTGGATGTAGCCCCCAACTGCGCCTTTGTGTTGGCCTCGGTAGAGCGCCATTTGTGGGGCGAGGGCCGGGCCGTGGCCCTGCCGGGCCTCCCTCTGGCCGAGGCCGTGGCCCTGCTGGAGCGTGAATTGGGGCGCGCTTTAACCGCTGCAGAACAAGGGCCCGCCCAGGCCGTGTGCGCTGCGCTGGAGGGCCAGCCCTTGTTGATTGTCCAGGTGGCAGCCCTTGTCCGAGAAAAGGAGCCGTCCCTGGCCCAGCTAGCCCAGCATCTACAGCGTACCACCCCCATCGAAGCCTTATCGGCCCAGGTGTTGGCCTTGCTCTCACCGCAGGAGCGACAGGTGGTGGGGGCGCTGGCGGCTCTGGGCGGCGCGCCCCTGCCGGTGGAACACCTGGCCGCCCTGACCGGCCTGCGCAACCCTGCCCCCGTGGTCGAGGGCTTACTCCAACGCGGCGTGCTCCAGGCCCACAGTCCCCGCTATAGCTTGACCGGCAATCTGACCGAATTTACCGGGCGCATGTGGAACCTGGGCCAGTGGGTCGAGCGGGCCTTTGCCTACCTGCCGGCCTGGGCCGAACGGCAGCAGCAGCACCCCGAACGGCTGCTGGAAGAAATCGAACCGCTGCGCCAGATGGTCGCTCAAGGCGTTGCCGGCGGGCGCTGGGCGGATGTGCTGCGGCTGGTGCGGGTTACTGAAGGCCCGGTGACCCTGGCCGGACGCTGGGGCATGTGGCAGCAGTTGCTGCAAGCCGCTTTGCAGGCTGGCCAAATGCTTGAAGATCGCGCCGCCGAAGCCTGGGTTTTACACCAACTCGGTACACGCTGGCTCTGTTTGGGGCAATCTCCCCTGGCCCGGACGGCCCTGATCCGGGCGCTGCGCCTGCGCACCGCTTTGGGCGACTCGGCCGGGGCAGCCGTTACCCGGCACAATCTTAATCTGCTGCTGGGGCCGCCCCCGTCGCCGCCGCGTCCCCCTGAAACCCCACCGCCGGCCGGCCCCGCCGGTTCCAGCGCGCCGGCCCTTGTAGCCTTAGGAGTGGGACTCCTGGCCGTCTCGCTGCTGCTGTGGCTGCTGTGGGGCCGGCTGGCCCCTGGGCCGGTTCCGCAGGCTAACCTCCCGCAGCCATATCTTGAACCCGCCAGCCTCACTTTTGGGACGCAGCCAGTCGGCCTGAGCAGCCCGGCTCAAACCGTCAGTTTTGCCAATGTGTGGGCCGCTCCACTCACCGTCAAAGGCGTCACCCTGACCGGCGCTCAGCCCGCCGACTTTCAGATTGTGGCGACCGACTGTTTGAATATCTCCCTTAAGCCGGGGGCGCGCTGCACCATCAACATCAGCTTTGCGCCCACCGCCGCCGGCAGCCGTAGCGCCAATCTGCTCCTGATCACCGGCGGCAATGTCAACCCCCGGCCGGTGCTGTTGAGCGGGGTAGGCGTTACCCCGCCGCCCACCTTCACCCCCACCGCTACCCCAAGCCCTTTACCGCCGCCAGAAACTGCTCCTGCCCCGGCCTCGCCCACCTTCACCCCTACTTCAACCCCTACCGTTACCAATATTGCTACCGCCACCCCTACCGCCACCCCTACCTTCACCCCCTCGCCATCCGCTACCTGGTCGCCGACCCCCACCCTCTCGCCGACCCCCACCTGGACGCCTACCCGCCTGCCGCAGGCCCTGCTCAATCCTCCGGCGCTGGATTTTGGGCAAACCCAACTGGGACAGGTCAGCCCGGCTCAAATTACCCGGCTGGCCAACGTGGGCGGAACGGCGCTGGTGCTGGGCGGCATCAACCTGGGGGGAGCCAACCCCAATGATTTTATCTTTGACACGGCCAACTGCCCGCCCTCCCTCTCGGCGGGCTTTGGAACCTGCACGCTGGCGGTGCGTTTTAGGCCAGGCGCCGTAGGCGCTCGCAGCGCCCTGCTGATGATCGCCAGCAACGCCCCCGACAGCCCGCACGTGGTTCAGTTGAGCGGTTATGGAACCGGTTTGCCGCAGATGCGGCTTGATCCGGGCCTGGTGGATTTTGGGGAGCAGGGAGTCAAAACCACCGGTGACCCCCGGCTCATCAACCTGGTGAACGTGGGGACGGCCGGCCTGGTGATTAACACCTTAACCCTCAACGGCAGCGCTTCCGGCGACTTTTCCATGGCCGAAAGTTGTCGCGGCCTGAGCCTGCCCCCTAATGCCAGTTGTACCATTTCGGTGAGCTTTACTCCCGGCGCCGCCGGCCTGCGCAGCGCCGATCTCATCATTACCGGTAACGCCGCCAACAGCCCACAGCAGGTGCGGCTAACCGGGCTGGGGGTGGTCTACCGGCCCGACCTGGTAGCCAGCCTTGAGTCGGATGGGACGCCGGTTCTTATTCGTGGCCGCGGTATTGCCTGGCCCATCCGGGTAACGGTGCGGAATCAAGGGGCGGCGGAGGCCCCGGTGTTTAAGGTGGCAGTAGAATACACCGGCGGCCAGATTTCGCCGGGGAGTAGTTTTGTGGTTCCTTTTAACGCCGACTCGACCGATGAGGTAGACCCGGCCAACCAATACTATCCCTTTACCCGCCGGCCCCTGGCGGCCGGGGCTGAGGTTGTTTTTACCGGCACGGTGCTGTTTAACCTGGCGGAGGGGGGTGCGACGGTTGCAGTCCGGGCCATCGCCGATAGCTGCAGCGGCGAAGAGTTTACCGCCGCTTACTGCCGCGCCGACGAAAGCGACGAAGGCAACAACGAGTCTGGAGCGGTTTCAGTGCCGCTTCCCTCACCGCCGATTGTAGAGTAATCATAGCAGGACGAGCTGCCGGCTTGTCCCACCGAATGGTGTTCAAGGGGGCCAATAGGAGCGCGGGGCACACCATCAAGAGTGAAAATTCACCCTCACCCCTGTCCCAGTGGGAGAGGGGAGAAAAACTTCTGTTCCCTCTCCCTCGGGGAGAGGGTTAGGGTGAGGGATATTTTCAAGGGGGATTTTATGGACATCGCCAATCAACGTTACAACGATGCTACCATCAAAACTGCCGACAACCTGGCTACCATTGCCGAAGCCCTGGTGGGGCGGCAGTTGTCGCGCCTGTCGCTGCCGGAGATTGGCGGCGTGGCGGCGAGGGTGGCCCAAATGGTTCCGGCCGGCAACATCCCCGGCCTGATCCTGAGCGGCTTGACGCGCCTGCCGGAGCGCACCCCGCCCCCCACCGCCGTGCGGCGTGATATTGACCTGCTGTTCAAAGGGGTGGAGCAAACCCTGGATAAAGCAGTTTATGGCGCATTTTTTGCCGGCCCGGCTGCCGTGATTTGGGGCTACCAGAGTTTGCTGCGTCTGTCGGGTAAAGAGCCGGAGGATGCCTTCCCGGATGGAACCTGGCAGTTCTACGTGGATTATGCCCTGCGCGAAGACACCGCCCGCCACACCAATGAAACCCACGGCTTTGAGACCGGCTTGCAGCAGCGCCGGCTTACCTTGAGCGAAGTTGACCGGGCCGCAGCCTGGGTCATGGCCGCTGTTCAATGCCTGCATCAATACCCGGCCCTGCTGGCCAACGAGTGGCGGGAGCGGGTCTACACCCGCCTGCTGGCCGAAATCACCCACACCGGCCCCGACGCCGCCCGCTACGCCGGCCTCTTCAGGCAGTGGGAAAAAATCAGGCCCTATGGGTGCGGCCTGGATGCCGGGGCTGAGGAGGATTACCCCACCTACCGCCGCCGCAAGTTTGACGACTTCCTGGCCGGGGCCATGGCTGCGCTGCCGGCCGAACTGGCTGACCGGTGGCAGCAGCGCCGGGAGCAGGCCGAGCGTGAAGACCTGCCGGCCTATCAAAAGCAGATGACGATCCTGGCTTACCTTGCCCCCGGCCCGTATGGCGAAACGCGTACGCCTATCTCACTGCCGGAGGCCCAGGTGGGCCTGATTTACCGGGGGCGCTATTATTTGATCCCGGCCTGCATGCCCGATACCGCTACCGCCCCGGACCTCTTGACGGTGCAGGCCCAGGTGGCGGCGGCGCTGGCTCACGGAGCTAACCTGCTGCCCGGCCCCTCGCTCACCCCCCTGGCCGTTATCAAACGGGCCGCCTGGCCTGAACTGCGCCGTAAATTGGGGCCTTCTCTCAGCCGCCAGTTGGATAAGCTGCGCCAGGCCCCTATTTTGTTAAATTTAGAGGCAGCCCACCTGCGGGCTGCGCCCCTCTCAGAACTGCGCCAGAGCGAGCGTGGGGTAGGCGACCATGCCCTGACCCTCCTGGATACCGGCGCGACGATGGCCTTTGACCAATCTCACATCTTTTTTGATGGGGCCTGGGGCGCAGCCCTGGCCGAAATATTAACCCAGGAGGCGCTGCATTGGGCTGTGCAGATGGCTGAGAGCCAGGCGCTCCGGCCTTCGGTCTTACCTCCCCAATGCTTAACCTTCCACTTCCAGCCCAACGAGTTAGAATTCATCCGGCAAGCACCTCGGGTAATGCCTGAGGTAGGCGCGGAAACTGCGGCGGTCAATTTGCCGGCCATCCAAAAACTGCGCCAGCATTTTAAGCAGCGCAATGACCTGCTGCAATTGACGGTGAACGACTTGTTGATACTCTACCGGGCCATCCATGCGGTCACCTATCGCCCCAGCCCCTTGGTGGTGCAGGATTTGGAAAGCTTAACCCAGAACCGCCTGGCCCGGCCGGCCGCCCTGTCTGCCCTGGAAGCCATTGACCCCGCCACCCAGACCAACCCGGCCATCGTCATCCCGATAGACGCCAGCCAGCGTTCGCCCCGCGACCGGCTCTACCCGGTTACATTTGAGGTTCCGCCGGATTTGGACTTTGTCAACCTACACCAACAGGTTTTGGCTGCCCTGGCTGCTTACCACCAGGCCGGGGCCAATCGCGCCCCGGCCTTTGAGGAGTTCAAAACGCTGCAGCGCAGTTACCTGGGCATGCTGGCCGGTTTTGGGCAGTTGTTGGCTCGCACCAAAGAGATTGCCGGAGCGGGTGAGAGCTTTAGCATCGGGGTGATGAAGCTGCTGGCCCATATCCCCACCCCCTTGCAGCGCATGCTAGAAAAAGTGCCGGAGAACTTTGAAGTGCTGAATGACCTGATCAGGGGCCGCGAAGCCTTTTCAAATATTGGGGTGGTGGCCCCCGGCAGCAGCCTGACCCGCTTTGCCTCGGCCAAAGATGACAACGACAAAAAGACCCTGGTCTGGGGCGTGTTGACCGACGCCCAGGGGGTCATGCGCATTAGCCTGCGTGATTTCAGGCCGCACGTGGGCCAACTGATTGCCTGCGGCCACAAGGACCTGGCCGCCCGCCTGGCCCAGGATTATCTGGACGCCTACGCTCACGGCTTAAACCGCTATGTGCAAGAGCTGCGCCGGATTACCCAGGCCAGCCGCGAGACGATCCTGGCCCGGAATTTGAAGGAATTGAAGTAATGACCGACGACGCTGCACTCGACAATTTAATCAGCCAACAACTGGATGAATACCGGCTGGACGCTTTGCTGGGGCAGGGCGGCATGGCCCGCGTGTATCGTGGTTTTGACGTGCGGCTCAAGCGTCCGGTAGCCCTCAAGGTGATTGACAGCCCCTTCCAGGCTAACCCGGATTATATTAGCCGTTTTGAGCGCGAAGCCCAGGCCATCGCCCAGTTGAAGCATCCGCACATCGTAGGGGTGTACCGCTACGGCGAGGTAGACCATTTGCTTTACATTGCCATGGAGTACATTGATGGGGCGGATTTGGAGGCGGTGCTGGCCACCTACCGCGAGGATGGGGTGACGATGCCGGCGGCGGAGGTTAGCCGGCTGGTAGGCCAGGTTTGCCAGGCCCTGGATTACGCCCACAGCAAGAGCGTCATCCACCGCGATATTAAGCCTTCTAACATTATGCTGGACAGGGAAGGCAGCGCCATTTTGACCGATTTTGGTCTGGCTTTGCTGGATTACCAGACGCGGGGCGAGATTTTTGGCACGCCCCATTACATTGCCCCGGAACAGGTGGTCTCCTCGGCCGGGGCCGTGCCGCAGAGCGACCTGTACGCCTTGGGCGTAATTTTGTACGAGATCTTTACCGGGCAGACGCCCTTTGATGCGCCCACACCCCTGGAGGTGGCCATGCGCCACCTGAGCGACCCGCCCCCGCCCCCGCGCCAGCTTAACCCGCAGCTTAGCCCGCAGGTAGAGGCGGTCATCCTCAAAGCTTTAGCCAAAGAGCCGCAAGAGCGTTACCCCACCGGCGCAGCCCTGGCCCAGGCCCTGGAGCAGGCTTTGGCTGCTGTGGGGGTTGAGGCTGAGCCGGCGGCCAAGCGGCCGGAGCGGGAAAACAGCCAGGCCAGGGCGCCCATCCCGCTGGCCCCGGAGCCTGTGGCTGAGCAGTCTGCCCCCAGGCGTCCCGAAGCCAAAAAGGGCAAGCTGATGACCCCACATTATGTGTTAAAAAATATCCGGGCGCTGCTGGTAGAGTGGACTCACAGCTTTAGCGAGGCCGAACTGCGCCAGCTTTCCTTGAACCTGCCTGAGTTTGCGCCGGTACAGCCGCAACTGGCCGCCAGTACCGGCAAGGCCGAGATTGTGGAGCGCTTGCTAGAATACGCCGAACAAACCTTGCAGCTTGACGACTTGCTGGCCCTGGCCAGGGAGCACAACCCCCAGTTGTACGAGAAGCACCAACCCTATTATGAGTACGCCAGTGTGGGCAAAAAGGAGCTGTTGGGCCTGACCCTGGGCAAATATCACGTGGTAGACCGGCTGGGCCAGGGCGGAATGGCCGATGTGTACAAAGCTTACCAGCCCGGATTGGCCCGCTTTGTGGCGGTTAAGGTGATTCACGGCCACCTGGTTGACAACGACGAGTTCATCGAGCGTTTTGAAGGCGAAGCTATGGCTGTGGCCAGCCTGCGCCACCCCAACATTGTGCAGGTGTTTGATTTTGACCGTGAGGATGAGCTGTATTACATGGTCATGGAGTTCATTGACGGCCCTACCCTGGAGGCGGAGCTAAAGGCCCGCAAGGAACGGCAGGAACTTTACCCTCTCTCCGAGATTGTAACCCTGTTCAAGGCTTTGGCCGATGCCATTGATTATGCTCACTCGCGGGGAGTCATCCACCGAGACTTGAAGCCGGGCAACATCATGTTCACCCCCCGGCGGCGGGTGGTGCTGACCGACTTTGGCATTGCCCGCGTGGCCCACGGCCCACACTACACCACCACCAACGCCGTCATCGGCACACCGGCTTACATGTCGCCGGAGCAGGCCCAGGGCGAGCGGGTGGATGGCCGCAGCGATATTTACTCGCTGGGTGTGATCTTGTATGAGCTGGTCACGGGGCGCATCCCCTTTGAGGGCGACAACGCCATTGCCATTATCATGAAGCTGGTTAACGAATCCTGGCCTCACCCTACTACCATCAACCCGGCCCTGCCCCCCCCTGGTCGAGGCCGTGATCCTCAAAGCCATGCATAAAAATCCCGACGAGCGCTACCAAACTGCCGGGGAGATGGCCCTGGCCTTGCAGCAGGCGGTCGAACTAAGCCTTAATCCATTGAACGCGCCGGGCGCAGGCAGCGCAGAAGCTTCACCATTTAACCCGGTGGGCGCAAACATTCAACCCGCCGGGCGTAAGCAGCCCGCCGCACCCAACCCGGCGGAGATCGAGAGCAAAACGCCGCCGGTTCCCCACTCGCTGCCCGACC
>CAZDMM010000308.1:0-8254 GCA_964505845.1 uncultured Caldilineaceae bacterium | reverse complement strand
AAGGCGACGTTGTTGCACCGTGGTGGGTCGGAAATAGGTGTGTTTTTTTGTCATACCTCCAAGTATATCTTTTTTATGTGAAGTGAAAAATCTAACATCATCTTGATGACTACAAAAAGATGACTTTCATATAAAAAAAGACTACCCTCAAGATGGTCTTGGCTACCTAATTTCTGTAGTTGCTCTCAGTTTGGGCCCAGACCGGCCAACCCATGTGTAACGCATGCCAGGCCAACCGGGACTGAACTTAACCAGATGCAATTTCGCCTTGGTAAAAATATCCGGAATCAGGGGATAAAGGGAGTTCCTCGTATGAAGTCCTGTTCGGAAGTCTTCTTTCTGGTAGAGATGACTGCCGATTTTAAGAGGTTGTATGACAGATGAAGGTAAGACAAAAGCGCAACTCATCCAGGAATTGGTGGCCTTGCGCCACCAGTTCGCTGAATTGAAAGCATCGGAAACCCAGCACAAGCAGGCTGAGGAAACCCTCCGAGCTATTCTCGAAGGAACAGCCCCGGTCACCGGCGGTGACTTTTTTCGCTCGCTGGTTGGCCATCTGGCTGCCGCCTTGCAGGTACGTTACGCCTCTGTGACAGAGTGCACGGATACAACCATGACCCGAGCCCGCACGCTTGCATTCGTAGAAAATGGCAATTTAATTGAGAATTTTGAATACGATCTTGCCGAAACGCCCTGTGAGCGCGTCATACGTGGCGCAGAGGACTTTTACTATCCCAGAAATTTGGCAGAACAATTTCCCAGGGAGGTTGGCAAAGAGTCCTACCTGGGCGTGCCACTTTATGACTCGGCGGGCCATATCCTGGGTCATCTGACGGTGATGGATGATAAACCGATGCGGCGCGGGCCTCAAGCTACGTCAATTTTAAGAATCTTCGCCGCTCGGGCTGGCATCGAATTGGAGCGCAAGCGGGCGGAAGACTCCCTGAGAGAAAGCGAAGAACGATACCGCTCCCTTTATAACCATACTCCGGTCATGATGCACTCGATTGATCCTGATGGCCGGCTGGTCAGTGTCAGTGACTATTGGCTGCGGGTCTTTGGGTACGAACGGGATGAGGTTATTGGCCGGCGGATGATTGAGTTTTTGACCGACGCCTCACGACACTACGCCCAAGCAGTGGCCCTGCCTGAATTTTTCAAAACGGGGTATGTTGAAGACGTGGAAGCTGAATTTGTGAAGAAAAACGGGGATGTCATGACCGTCTTGCTTTCCGCCATCGCCGAACGGAACGAAGCCGGAGGGATCGTCCGTTCCTTAGCCGTGTTGATTGATATTACCGAGCGCAAGCGGATGGAGGAAGCCTTACACCAGAGCGAGGACCGATTCAGAAGTGCTTTTAGCTATGCCCCGATCGGCATGGCCCTGGTGGCCCCCGAGGGTCGCTTTTTGCAGGTCAATCGTGCCTTGAGCGAGATCCTCGGCTATGCGGAGCCAGAATTCCTGGCCACGACCTTTCAGGCCATCACCCATCCCGATGATCTGGCAGACAGCCTGAGCGCAATCCGTCAACTGCTGACCGGTGAGATGAGTTCTTTCCAAATAGAGAAGCGATACCTTTGTAAGCTGGGGCATATCATCTGGTGCCTGTTAAACATCTCTCTGGTGCGTGATGCCGAGGGCGCCCCGCTTCATTTTATTGCCCAGGTGCAGGATATTACCGAGCGTAGGCAAGCTGAAGCAGCGCTGCGCCAGAGCCAGGCTGAACTTCGCCGCCTGTATCAACAGTTGGAAGATTATAGTCAAAACCTGGAACAGAAGGTTACCGAGCGGACCCACGAAATTGAACGGCGACGCCAGGTGGCCGAGGGGCTGCGCGATATGTTGACCATCCTGAACTCTAATCGCCCCCTGCACGAAATTCTAGATTACCTTGTGGCCGAGGCCACCCGGCTGCTGGAAACACAAAGCAGCGCCGTTTTCCGTTTGCAGGCCGACCAAGGGCTGTTCACGGTTCAGGCCAGCCGCGGCCTGCCCGCCGAGTATGTGACAGATTTGAGCTTTCCCCTCCGGCGAAGTTTTTTGGGGCAGGCGGTGTTGAATCGCCGGCCGCTGGTCATCTCCGATCTGGCCGCCGCCCTGGGCGAACAAGACATCGGCCTGGATCTGCAGCGGCAGGCCATCCTGGCCAAGCACTATCACACCCTCCTGGCGGTGCCCCTCCTTCGTCAAGGCGGCTCTGAGGAGTCTGATGAAATTTATGGCGGGATTGGCCTCTACTATCCTACCTGGCGTCAATTCTCTGACGAGGAAATTGGCCTGGCCGTGGCCTTTGCCGATCAGGCCACTTTAGCCATT
Source organism: uncultured Caldilineaceae bacterium (assembly GCA_964505845.1). GTDB lineage: Bacteria > Chloroflexota > Anaerolineae > 4572-78 > J111 > DSQQ01. Next base: position 5,937 of record CAZDMM010000308.1, on the reverse strand, counting down.
GAGAACGCCCGGCTGCGCCAACGAGTCGAGCAAGCGGCCGTGATCGAGGAGCGGGCGCGGCTGGCCCGCGAGCTGCACGATTCGGTGACCCAGTCGCTGTATAGCTCGACCTTCTTTGCCGAAGCAGGCCGGCAATTGGCTGAGGCCGGGGATGTCGCGGGCGCGGCCCAGCGCTTGTCCCGAATTGGCGAGATCGTGCAGCAAGCCCTTAAGGAGATGCGGCTGCTCGTTTACCAGTTACGGCCGCCGGTCTTGGCGCAAGAGGGCCTGGTGGGGGCATTGCGGCAACGCCTGGATACGGTTGAAAAGCGGTCTGGGGTGGAGGCGCGTCTCCTGGTGGATGAGCTAGTTGAATTACCAACACCCGTGGAAGAAGGGTTTTATCGAATTGCCCAGGAAGCGCTGAACAATGCCTTGAAGCATGCCCAGGCGACCTCGGTGACGGTCTATCTTCGCGCCGAAGGGCACGGAGTTGCGCTGGAGGTGGTAGACAATGGCCAGGGCTTCGACCCCAACATACTAGGTGACACAGGCGGGCTGGGCTTGGTTAACATAAAAGAACGAGCGAAGCAGTTCAATGGCTCATTAGAGATCAATTCTGTTCCAGGCGAAGGAACGAGCCTGAAAGTAAAGGTGGAGGTGTCCTGATGACTGAGGTAAAGCCGATTCGGATTCTTATTGCCGATGACCATGCCGTGGTCCGCGAAGGGGTGCGCTCTCTGCTCAGTATCGTACCCGATCTTGAGATTGTTGGTGAAGCAGCAGATGGGATTGAAGCGGTGCAGAGAGCCCGGTCTTTGCAACCCGATGTTATCCTACTTGATCTGGTGATGCCTCGTCAGGACGGCCTGGCGGCTATCAACGAGATTAAGCAAGAGAACCCCGCTGCCCATATTTTGGTTCTGACCAGCTTCGCCGAGGACGAAAAAATCTTCCCGACGATCAAGGCCGGGGCGATGGGCTACCTGTTAAAAGATTCGTCGCCCCAGCAGTTGCTCCAGGCTATCCGGGACGTTTATCGGGGCGAATCGTCGCTACACCCGACTATTGCCCACAAGTTGATTAGCGAACTCCACCGGCCTTCCGACCTGCCGCCGACGCCGGAGCCGCTCACCGAGCGGGAGGTGGAGGTGTTAAGATTGGTCGCCCGGGGACTCTCCAATGAGGAGATTGCCAAAATGCTGGTGGTCAGTGAGGGCACGGTGGGCAAACACGTCAGCAATGTCCTGGGAAAATTGCATCTGGCTAATCGGACCCAGGTGGCCTTGTATGCCTTACGGAAGGGGTTGGCCAGCCTGGACCCAGACTGAGGGCAACTACAGAAATTAGGTAGTCAAGACCACCTTGAAGGTGGTCTTTTTTTTATTTGAAAGTCACCTTTTTGTCAATGCGCCTCGAGCCAAAGCGCAATATACTGAAGTCAGACAACCGGAAACAACGGAACTGTCAGGAGCGTGATGATAAGGATGAAAAAACCTGAGACAATGGCCCTGATCGTGGCCAAACCAGGCCAATTCCAAGAGGGCTTGCAGGCCATGCTGACCTCAATCCCTCAGATAAAGCAAGTCAGCCCGGTAGACGATGCCCCCTCAGCGCTGAGGATGGTCGCCCAACATTCCCCTGCGCTCGTCCTGTTGGACTTTGATCTATCGAGCAGTGACGCTCTGGCAGTGGCCCTAAAGCAGATCAAGGCCACCTGGCCTCAGAGCCACTGTATTGCGCTGGTTCATAACGAGTCGGAGTATCAGTTAGCCAAAGCTGCTAGGGCTGATGTTGTCCTGATGAAAGGGGTCCCGGCCACACAGCTTTTGGCAGTAGTGAAAGAACTCATGTCTCGACCAGAGACCTGATAGAAAGAACAAAAATTCGCTATCGAAGAGTTGCTGTCCCAAAAAAGAACATGGGCCAAAGAACAGGGAGGTGGGTAATGATGTTGCTGCAAACGACCGGACAACAGAGCCGTGAGGCGGGGACTCCGAGGGCCAAGCGCCGGCAGGTTAGGGCGGTGAGTGACGCCCATAAAACCAAAAAGCAACTCATCAGCGAGTTGGCCGCCATGCGTCAGCAGTTTGGCGAGCTGATGACCTCCCGGCAGGAGGCAGGTCAGAAAATGGACCAGGCCCAGCAGCGGCTGGAGGCTTTTGGGCGCTTTGCCGGCGAAGTTGCGCACAACTTCAGGAATATTTTGACGGTCATTCGCTGCTACACCCAACTGCTGCTCGACGACCTTCCTGCCGATGATCCGATGAACCGGCACCTTGAGCAGGTTATGCACAATGTCTACCGGGCCACGATGTTGACCCGTCACCTGCTGGGCTTGAGCCGCAACCAGGCGCCTCAGCCGGAATTGCTCAATTTGAATGTTATGATTGCCGACATGGCCGAGATGCTGCGCAGCCTGGTGGGCCGAGACATCAAGCTGACCATTTATTTGGAGCCCAGGTCGTGTCTTATCCAGGCCGACCGGGGCCAAATCGAACAGGTCATCATCAATCTTGTGCTCAACGCTCATGATGCCATGCCCTACGGAGGCCAACTGCTCCTTCAAACGGCGCAGGTGAACCTGGCCGAGACAGATAATAGGCAGGCGTCGCCGGCTCAACTTAGCCCGTTCGTGAGGCTGACGGTGAGCGATACCGGCATAGGCATGGACGCCCAAACCCAGGCGCATATCTTTGAACCGTTCTTTACCACTAAAATGTCGAGAGGCAGCACCGGGTTGGGGCTGGCGCAAGTGTATAGCGCAGTCAGCCAACAGCGGGGCTATATTGATGTGAACAGCCAGGTAGGTCAAGGATCCAGCTTTTCCCTCTACCTGCCCGCCTGGCCAGGTGAAGCATTAGAAGAGTTATAGGAGGAAACATTGAAAGTATATCTGCGAGTAGCGCGGCCAACAGATAACCTACAAGAAATAGTCAAATTTTATCGGGATGGACTTGGTTTTGAGATCATTGACTCGTTTGAAGACCATGCCGGGTTTGATGGCGTGATGCTGGGCCACACAGAGCTAGATTATCACCTGGAATTCACCCATAGAAGAGGATATACGTCGGGCAGAGCGCCCACAAAGGAGAATCTCCTGGTTCTATACCTGCCCAACAAGCGTGAGTGGCAGGAGACCGTAAAAAGAATGGAGGCGTGCGGCTATAAAGCCGTAGGTTCAGAGAACCCCTATTGGGATGTAAGCGGTAAAACCTTCGAAGACGCCGACGGATATAGAGTGGTGTTACAGCAGGCAGAGGCATTGCTCAGCCAGCCAGAATAGGCAAAATTGGCGTGTGCCGGGATCAACTTTAAGCAAGCGCTGAACTTGTTCGGCGCCCTTAATGGGGTCAGGAAAGGCAGGGTAAACCGATGATCGAAATCGTTGTTTCGGTAGAGACGCTCAAGATTATCATTTCAGAGGAATTGAAGGCGGAGGCCCAACACCACTTGAGCAACATCTGGCGCGATGAGTTTGCCGGACGTTCAAGCCTGACTGTCGAGTTAACCGAGCCGATCAAAGCGTTTATCGAAAAAGTCAAACTGAGCCGTAACCAAATTCTCATTTGTTGGTAAGACGATGGCAATGGAAAGGAGAAAAACCATCATGTTAGAACTATTTTTTAATACCGACACGACGAACTTTGTTCTTTTTGTCGCCAGGTTGATTCTGGCCGTGGTGATCTTTCCCCACGGGGCCCAAAAACTGCTCGGCTGGTTTGGCGGAAACGGTTTTTCCGGCACCATGGGCTTCTTTACCCAAAGCATGCGCTTGCCCTGGCTGATCGGTTTTCTGGTGATTGTGATTGAATCGCTTGGCTCACTCACCTTGCTGGTTGGTTTTGCCACCCGCTTGAGCGCGCTGGGGCTGATAGCGGTCATGGTTGGCGCGGTCCTGACCAGTCACAAGCAGCACGGCTTCTTCATGAACTGGTTCGGCAATCAGCAAGGAGAAGGCTATGAGTATCATCTCCTAATCATTGGTCTGGCGTTGGCCCTGGTCCTCGGCGGCGCCGGCGCCTGGTCCATGGATAGCCTTATCCTGGCTTCTCTGGCCTGATGTCTGCTGGCGGGCTAAAACCTGATGGAAAACCCTTATTTCTTGGAGGAATACGCTCAGATGCGCCATAGAGATATGGTGGAGGCAGCGCGTCTGGAGCCGCTCATCCAGGAGGCCAAGGGGCAGAAACCTAAGCCGTGCCAAGCATTAAGCTGGCGGATAGGCGACTGGCTGATTGTGAAACAAACTTTGCCTTTGAAAGGGGGTGATCTTAACAAGTAATATTCCAGCCGACAAGTTTTTAGACAAGATTTTCACACAGGCTCAATATGTGTTTCAAGGAGCTGTTGTCAGGAGCACGAGGCTGAAGCCGTCGTGCTGAGAGAGCGAAGCCCGATTGGGCTAAAATTCGCTTTTTTAGGGCGCTTCAGCATCCTTTGCTCTTTCAGCCCGATGCTTCAGCGTCGGGTATCGGTGGCAATACCTTAACTCCTTGAAATCCATCATGAGCCTTCAAACAAATTCTGAGGAGAGTGACCCTATTGTTTTCCCCTCTAATATTTGTTAATGTGTGGGTAAGGTCCTCGTAACAAGTGTGTCCTACCCTGGTCATAGTTCCACTAATTTAAGCTTATATACAGGGAGATTAAAAAAATGTTTAAAGGATTAACTAAAATTTGGGCAGTATTAGGCGTGTTGGTGCTGCTCACTACCACAACCGCATGGGCGTTTAAGGCTGCTACGGTTACCTTCAAGGTCCGTATTGAAAATGTGGGCGCTTTCAAATTTAATTCCAGCGGGGTTTTTAACACCCCGGTTGGCGCGAGCGAGCCAGGCCCCCTGGTTCCGGGCGGGGCGTATGAGTTTAGCTTTAACGCCGTCCCTGGCGACCGGCTCTCTTTCGCCAGCATGTTCGTGCAGTCCAATGACTGGTTCATCGCTCCCGACCCGGCCGGCTTGGCCCTCTTCAACACCGACGGCGCCCCCATCACGGGCGACGTGACCGGCCAAATCCACCTCTGGGACAGCGGCACCGAGATCAACCAGGAGCCGGGCCTCGGCGCGGATCAGGCCCCCCGTCAGGCTAGCCCCAACACCGGCGCTGCCGACCCTGACCATACCGTGCGCCTGGTCGGTAATGAATTTGCCAATGTGCCGGCCGTCAGCGATCTGGTCAAAGTCACGCTGAACTCACCCGCGGCCAATCAATTTGTGCTGCGCATCGAAAATATCTCATCGGAGGACATCTTGACCACCTCCGACGGCCAATCCCAGCCCGTCCCCTTCGCCCCTGGGGTGTGGGTCGTCCATACGGGGGCCAACCCATTATTCACTGTGGGGGCGCCGGACTTTGGGCAAGGGCTGGAGGCGTTGGCTGAGGATGGCGACCCCGCTGCTTTGGCGACCAAAGTGGCCGCGCAATCGGGTCTGGTCACGCCTTTTGCGCCGGGCGTGTGGGCCATCCACGCCAGCGCCAACCCGCTGTTCACCGCCGGTCAGCCTGATCGAGGGCAGGGCCTGGAAGCCCTGGCCGAAGATGGCGACCCTGCGATGCTGGGCAAAACCCTGGCCAACCAGAAACGTGTCATTAGCTCTGGTGTGTTTAATACCCCCGTCGGGGCTGCCGGGCCGGGAGCGCTCCTGCCCGGCCACGCCTACGAGTTCAGTATTAAGGCCGTCCCTGGCGATTATCTATCCTTCGCCGCCATGTTTGTTCAGTCCAATGACCTGTTCTATGGGGTGGACGGGAAAGGAATCGCCCTGTTTGGCGCCGATGGCGCGCCGATCAATGGTGATGTGACCAACCAGGTTGTGCTGTGGGATGCCGGAACAGAAGTCAACCAGGCCCCTGGTTTTGGGGCAGACCAGGCCCCGCGTCAAGCCGGTCCCAATACCGGTGCGGCTGAGAAGGGGCCGGTCCAGGTGGTGAATGATGGCTTTAGCTATCCGGCTAC
>CAZDMM010000307.1:0-8265 GCA_964505845.1 uncultured Caldilineaceae bacterium | reverse complement strand
AGGCCCGTTTGAGATTTTCCGCCTTTTCCCGGTCCAGTTCATTTTCACGCAGGCTAAAGCTTTCAAAAGTCTGGTCGGCGTGCAAGGAAAGACTGGAGAGATCGGAGATGCCCTGCACCACCCCAATCTGGCGGAAATCGGGGGCCATGATTTTAATGATTTGGGACAGGTCGGGGTCAACAATGCGGGAGCGGATGCGGTTGTCAATCTCTTCCAGCTCGTGGTTAGAGGTGACAACGGTGGGCAGTTGGGCGTTGTAACGATAATTGAACAATTGCAGCAGCTTTTCTTGCGCCCAGGGGGTGGAACTGTGCGCGCCCAGGTCATCCAGGATCAACAACGAAGCGGTGCGAATTTCCTCAAAACGCTGGTCCAGGCTGGTGGTGCTGTTTGGGCCAAAAGCCGCTCGCAGGTGGTCGAGCAAATCTGGCACAAACACAAACAGGGCCGGTTTGCCCTGGTTAATCACATGGTTGGCAATGGCGGCGGCCAGGTGAGTTTTACCGCAGCCATAGCCGCCCAGCAAAATCAACCAACCTTCGGGATTATTGGCAAAGTTGTAGGCCAGATCATAGGCCATGCGCAGATTGCGCCGCCGGTCCTCGGTTAGCCCGTAACCTTCGGGCACAAACTTGTCAAAGGTAAAGCGGGCCATTTTGTCCATGTTGCTAATGGCCCGTAAATCGTTGAGCCGCTTGTGCTCCTGCTCTTGCAGCCGGCATTGGCAGGGCGTAATCTTGCCAAAATTGGGATGGCCAACCGGCACATCCTGGCGCAGATAACCGGTGCCGCCGCACACGGGACACAACCACTCCTCGTCAGCCACAGGCTGAGGATGGCCGCCATTGACGGCAGCCTGGGTATCAGGGGGAATAATGAGATTACGTCGTTTGAGAATGTCGTCTAAGCGGTCCATAAAGCAAGCCTGCGAATCTGCGAATGGCGAATGGGCGATTTTTATTCGCTGACTCGTTGTTTCGCTCATTCGCCCATTTTCTTAGCGTTGAATTAATTTCGCTTCTTCATCGGTGTACCAGGGTTTGCCGCCGGCTTCCTCTTTGCCGCCTTTGCCGTCGTCGCGGCCAGAGGTGGCCATGCGTTCCAGCACGGCCCGGATATAGCTCCACTTGCGCACGTTGTTTTCGACGGCAATCTTGAAGGCATCTTCAATCCAAACCTGGGGGTAAGTAGCTTCGGCGTCCTTAAGCTCATCGGCCAGAATAGGGGACAGCAGGCCGATGTTAGCCTCGTACAATTCAAAAATGTTGGGGCGCTTGGTCGGCGGGGCAATTTCGGCGCTGCTGCTGGCCACCACCCCCACCTCTCCGGCCAGCACTTTGGCCTGGGCCTGCCGGCCGCGCTCGCTGTTGAGAAAGTAGAGGTCATGCCGCCCGTTGTCGTCCTCAATCTGGGCGTACAGCAGGCTGCCTCGCTCTACGGCGCGAGTCAACCCCTGGCGTAGGGCGTTCTCCACGGTCTCGTCAATCAAGGCCAGGCTGTGAGCCAGAGTTTCATCGGCCAATAATTCATTGTAAGAGATGGCCTGGCGGGCCTGCCGGTAATGCACCCACAAAAAGTGCAGGGTTACTTTCAGTTCTACCAGGCTGTCAATTTGTGGTAATAACCGGGCAAAGAACAAATCCGGCACCGACGTAAAGCGCAATTCACCTGCGGGAAAACCGGTAAATCTATCCATAATTATGAATGGCAAATCACCGAATGGCGAATAAAATTTCTTTATTCGCTCATGCGCTATTCGCTGATTCTTAATACTCCATCGTTTGCTTGCGAACTTCCAAATCCACAAATTGGGCCAGGTGCTTTTTGAAGTAAACCGAGAAAATACCGGTAGGGCCGGAGCGATGCTTGGCCACAATGATTTCGGCGATGTTGGGAAATTCGGTATCGGGGTTGTAAACATCGTCACGGTAGACAAACATCACCACGTCCGCATCCTGCTCAATCGAGCCAGATTCTCTTAAGTCGCTCAACATCGGGCGCTTATCATGGCGAGACTCCACCTGGCGCGAAAGCTGGCTCAGGGCTAGGATCGGGATATTCAGCTCGCGGGCCAGGGCTTTGACCGAGCGGGAGATGTAGCTGATTTCTTGCTGCCGGTTCTCGCTGTGGGAGTCGCCCTGCATCAGTTGCAGGTAATCTACTACCAGCAAATCCAGGCCAAATTCGGCGTGCAAACGGCGCGCTTTGGCCCGCAACTGCATCACCGAGATAGCGGCGGTATCGTCAATGAAGATGGAGGTATTGGAGAGCAGCTTGGTGGCTTGAATAAAGGTGGGCCACTCGTTATCTTTGATGTCGCCCAGGCGCAGGCGCTGGCTGTCAATACCCGTTTCGGCGGAGACCAGCCGCTGCACCAACTGTTCGTCGCTCATTTCCAGGCTAAAGATGGCCACCCTTTTTTGGTAGCGACGGGCCGCCTGCAAGGCAATAGATAAAGCCAGCGAGGTTTTGCCCATCCCTGGTCTACCGGCCAAAATAATCACGTCGGAGCGCTGCAAGCCGCCCAACAGCTTGTCCAGATCGGCCAGGCCGGTGGGGATCCCGATAATCTCACCCCGGTGCTGGTGCAAATATTCCACCCGGTCATAATATTGATCCAAAATCTGGCGGATGGGGCGCAGGTCACGGCTAACCTGTTCTCCGGAAACGCCAAAGATGATTTGCTCGGCTTCATCCACCACCTCATCCACATCGCGGCTGACATCATAGGCCAGGCGGGCAATCTCACCGGCGGCGCTGATTAAACGGCGCAGCACTGAGGTGCGCTCAACGATGCGAGCATAATATTCGGCGTGGATGGCCGTGGGCGTGGCGTTGATGAGGCCGGTCAAAAAAGCGGGGCCGCCAATTTCTTCCAACTGCCCCCGGCGATAGAGTTCATCGGTCAGTGTGACCAGGTCGGCGGGTTGACGCCGCTCATGCAGATCAAGGACTGCCCCATAAACCCAGGCGTGGCGTTCTACAAAGAAGTCGGCCGGCTGTAAGAACGGTGCCACCCGAATGATGGCGTCGGGGTCAATCAACAGCGAGCCGAGGACGGCTTCTTCGGCCTCAACATTGTGAGGCTGCAATTTGTCGGGGATGGTGCTGGGTAAAATATCTACCATAAATAATAGTAAATGGTGATTGGTGATTGGTAATTGAACGCTTTAGACACGTTTGGCCGCGCACCCGCTCACGCTTGGCAAATTACCAATTACCCGTTAAAAGATTCATTCAGGATAATAGAGCAAATGTTCTAATCAAGAATCATAACACGAGCGCGGGATTTCGTCAAACGCCAGGCTTTGACACCCTTCCGCGCACGTGAAAGAGTCAAAAAGGGTAGATTTTCAAGATAAAGACTATTAGATGGAGGCCACGTGAGATAACAGGGTAGGGTACTCCCTTACCCTACCGGTATACCACCCTCAGCCAGGGGATATAGCTCAGTTTTTGCCGAGGTCGTCCAGGTCCAATTCTTCAATAAAATCACGAAAGACGGCCAATTGTTCTTCTTCTTCTTCAGACATCGGCTCATCCGTCTCAGATTCCAGGCGCGGTTCATCCAGGCTTGTTTCAGGCACAATGGAGGCGGCTGCCATAACCTCTTCTGCCACAAATAAGGGGGCATTGACGCGCACGGCCAGGGCAATCGCATCGCTGGGGCGAGCGTCAATTTCCATGCGCTGTCCGTTGACATTCATCACAATGCGAGCATAAAATGTATCATTCTTGAGTTCATTCACCATGATATGCGAAATCGTCGCGCCCATCTCGTCAATAATGCTTTTGAGCAAATCATGGGTCAGGGGACGGGCTACTTGAACTCCCTGAAGTTGAATGGTAATAGCGTCTGCCTCAAATGGGCCAATCCAAATCGGCAGGTATCGCTCTGTGTCAATATCCTTCAAAACAACCACCCGATGCTGGGACATTAAGCTCACGCGAATACTATCTATTTTGACTTGAATCATGCACATCCTCCTATTTCTAAATCGTTCAAGTCGCTTCCGGTACTCCCAGTCAAAAGGGAGATGGCTGGATTATACCACATCAGATAGTGGCAAACAAGTAGCCCGCCAAATTTGGGGTGGCCTCCAATAGGGTTTGGAGGGCAATTGGCAGAGCAGCCAGGCAGGCATTATAATCCGGCCTATGTTTTGGAAATTTTTGGTTGTACTTTTTCTATCGGTCAGTCTGAGTGCCTGCGCTAAAGCTGAAGTTATGGATACCCTCGCCGCTCAAGTTCAGGTGCGAGAGTCATGGTCTGCCGGCCAGCATATCACCTGGGAAATCGAGTGGCCGGATGCACCCATCGGGGGGCCGGTGACGGTGGAAACCTGGCGAGCGGGCGGGCGCTTCCGCTTTGAGATTTTAGAGTCGCCCGCGCCGGCGCTGGTCGGAGAAACATTGATTTTCGACGGTCACAGCGGCTGGCTGGCTCATCGCTTTGACACGCAAGCGCAAGTGCAAGCGTCAGCCCCAATTTCCTCGCCGGTTCTCTCGCCAATTTCCGAAGCTATTGCCATTATCGAGGAGCTTGTGGCGACGCCCCCGACGGCGGCTACGCAGGAAGCAAGCCAACTCAACCAACATCCGGCTCACAAGTTCACCTTAACCTATACCGGTGGCCGCAGCCTGACCTTCTGGCGTGACGACCAAACCGGCCTGCCGCTACGGGTGATAGTGGAGGGAAAGGGTCAGCCGTTGACTTTAGAGGCGCGAAGTTTTGAGCGGTTAAGTTACCCATCTGATAGATTATTTAAACCTTAAATTTTGCCGGGATTGGGGGATAGAGAAGAATTTTGCAACTCATGATTTTGCGCCCCATCCTTCATTACTCCTCCATCTCTTCCAATCCCATCGCCATCAAATAGCCCCGCGCCCGCTCGGTTTTGGGGAAGCGATAGACCAGCTTCCAAAAGTTGGGGCCATGATTCGCTTCCAACAGATGCGCCAACTCATGCACAATCACGTAATCGCGCACAAAGGCCGGCGCTTTGCCCAGGCGGTGAGAAATGCGGATCGTTCCATCCGTGGGGGTGCAGCTCCCCAGACGGCTGTTTTGATTTGTCACCCAGCGGATGGAGTGCCACTTCAGTTTGCCCTCAAAATATTCCCGGTTGAGTTCCTGCGCGCGCCGCTGCAACGCGCCATCGTCGAGCGCAGCTTTATCGCGCCGCTTTTGAAAGCGTTCCTGCAATTTCTTGATAATCGGCTGCAGGTCAGCCTCGCTCATGCGGGCCGGGGCTTGCACCACAAACACCCCCGCCACCTCTCGCGCACTGACCGTCTTTTTGCGTTTCTTGCTGCGAATGATTTTGATTTCCATAATTTGGTCGGTAGGTTTAATCTTGTTCCCAAACTGAGTTTGGGAACAAGATTAACGTTAGAACGTTCCAACGTTCAACGTAGAATTAGCATAGCATCCCCAAAGGAATAAAAACGGTATTTCTCTGCTACGGCGGCTTCGTAAGCCCGGCGGATCAACTCCGGCCCGGCAAAGGCGCTGACCAGCATCAGCAGGGTGGAGCGGGGCAGGTGAAAATTGGTCAGCAACGCATCCACCGCCCGGAAGTTGTAACCGGGGTAAATGAACAGGTCGGTTTCCTCTTCGATGGCAACCACCGGCCGCCAGGGGCAAAACTGGTCAACGTTAAACTCAGAAACGCTGACGTGTTGCAGCGAGCCGGCATAACCGGCGCTGCGCAGGGCTGCGGTTTCGAGCGTGCGGAGGGCGGTAGTGCCGACCGCCGCCAGCCGTCCCCCGGCCAATTTGGCTTCATTGATGCGCCGGGCCGTGTCCGCCGAGAGCCGGGCCACCTCTCGATGAATGGCATGCTCTTCCACCCGCTCCACCGTAACCGGCTTGAAGGTGTCCAGGCCAATGTGCAGGGTAACGTAATCCAGCAGCACACCTTTGGCATGCAAGGCCAGCAGAACTTCGGGGGTAAAGTGGAGGCCGGCCGTCGGGGCCGCCGCCGAACCCTCCACCCGACTGTAGATGGTTTGGTACCGCTCCGGGTCGGCCAACGGGGTGTGAATGTAAGGCGGCAGCGGGGTGTGGCCGATTTCTGCCAGCAGCCCGCCCAGCGGCCGGTCAAATTCAAGCAGCCGGCGCGAGTCGCCCAAATCAGCGACGATCGTGGCGCTGACAGGAGCAGGGGGGCTGAGGGGCAGGGGGGCGGGGGTGAATTGAGGGCTTTGCTCCCCCGCTCTCCCGCTCTCCCGCTCCTCCGCCTCGATTTCAATCACCACCCCCACCCGCAGCCGTTTGCCGCCGACCAACGCCTCCCAACGGGTTGAGTCAAGCTGCTTGAGCAGCAAAAGCTCCACCTGGCCACCGCTGGACTTGCGCCCAAACAGGCGGGCCGGGATCACCCGGCTGTCATTGGCAACCAGCATATCGCCGGGGTTAAGATAATCCACGACCTCAACAAAAGTATGGTGGCTGATCTGGCCGGTGGGGACATCCACTACCATCAGCCGTGAGGCGTGGCGCGGCTCGATGGGCGTTTGAGCGATCAGTTCCGGGGGGAGGGGGTAGTCGAATTGGCTGGTATCCACTTTAAAAATAGTTTCCTTAAAAACTTGGAAAATTGGAAGGTTGGAAGGTTGCCAGCCCGCCATGCTTCCATCCTTCCAATCCTCCAACCCTATCTCACCTCAATCCACTGATAAATCGCGTCGCCGGTGTGCCCGGCGGTATCGGTGGCAGCGACGCTTAACTCATAAACGCCGGGCACGCTGGCCCTCCAGATGTGGCACAGAGTCAGGGCTGAGGTGGGGTATTCCAGATTAATGATATAGCGTTGGGCCGGTCCGCCTAATTGCAGCAAAGTTTGACAGGCCCGCCCCGGAAAGGTTAAGGTTTGAAATTCCGGTTGGGCCGGTTGTCCCCGTTCCAAAACTTGAACCGTAGCCCGGTCTCTGGGAAAGGGGGCGACCTCCCCGGCAGCAGGCTGTCCATTGATAGAGACCGTTACCGTCGCTACCGGGGTAACGCCCACGTGGTAGGTTTCAAGGGCGACAGGCTGACCGGCCCCGGCTTGCAGCACCGCTTGAGCCGCTACAAAATTGGAGTGAGGGGCCTCCTGACTGCCTGCTCCATCGCTGCTGAAAAGGTTAAAACCGGGCAGCGATTGGCAGGCGGAGGTTACAAGGAGCAGGCCGAGGATGCACCATAGAGTCAGGATAAAATTTTTGGACATAAAAGTTCCTTCCCTCACAGCGGCAGCCGCACCCCCAAACCTCGCGCCTGGGCGCGGCGATAAATCTCCGGGGCCACGGCCATATCATCCAGGGCCAGCCCCAGGTTGATGGCTATGGTTCGCTCTTCGGCCCGCTCTCGGCCCGGCTTCAACCCGCTTACAATTTCGCCCAAATCCGCGTAAGGAGCCGGAGTATGCTGAAAATAGCCCAACTCCCGATAATAGTGAAATTGCGCATGGTCATCGGTGCTGAGTTTGTCAAACTGAGCCAGCGCCGCCGGCTGCCAGTAACTATCAAAATCTACCGCGCTGGCAAACGCACCCGGCTGTACCCAATCCGGCTCGATGGTGGGGGTGGGGTGCTTGAGAATGGGGCCGGAGGTGACTACCACATCGCTCTCCACCACCGCCTGCCGGGGTTCCTTGACGCCGATAATTTCCACATCCAGTTTGGCCGACATTTCGGCCACAAAACGGGCCTGCACCGCCGGAACGACATCATAAGCATAGACTCGCCGGAGCGAGAATAGGGCCGCCAGCGCCTCCAGGTTGGCTCGACCCTGCACCCCACAAGCCAGAATCCCGGCTACCTCGCTCTCGGGCCGAGCCAGATATTTGGCCGAGAGGGCCGAAGCCGCCCCGGTGCGATAGGCCGTAATCCAGGTGCAATCCATCACCGCATAGGGCAGGCCGGTTTCCGCATCGTTGAGAATCAGCAAGCCGCTGATGTACGGCAGGCCGCGCCGCTGATTGTCAGGATAGCCGCTGACCCACTTTAGCCCGGCTGATTGCAGCGCGGGAATATAGGCCGGCATGGCGTGGATAAAGGCATCCGGCTGGGTGTGAATGCCGGGCTTGGGCGGCATCTCCACCCGGCCCGCCCCTTTTTCTTTGAAAGCGGTCTCCAGTAGGGCGATAATAGTGGGCATGTCCAGAGCCACCGCTTCCACCTCGGCGCGGGAGAGATAGAGTAAAGATTGAGGTTCCATAAAACGTTCTCCCTTAAAAATAGTCCACAGATTACACAGATAGACACAGATGAAGATGATAA
>CAZDMM010000306.1:0-8298 GCA_964505845.1 uncultured Caldilineaceae bacterium | reverse complement strand
GGGGGTTATTGTCAAAAGGGTTGAGAAAGGCGTCTCAAATTGGGGAATAGTAATTGGTGAGTGGTTATTGGTTTATGATATAATTTGATATGGTACTGAACGATTTTTAGCCAATGAATTGGGGGTAAAAATGGTTGACAAAATTCAGAATAAACCACATATTGTTTTTGAACTCGCCACCGAGCGTAGCGGAAGTCAAGTAAGTCTTGCGCTTTCCGAGGCCGATACTCATAATGAGCAATTTGAGTTAAACATTTGGAACAGAGAACGATTTCCCGTTGTTTATGAAGGTGATGAGGCCAAGGCTATTTTGGTGGATATAACCTCCTTTGCTCAGATTGAATTAATTTTGGACAATTTACTGAATCGTGAAGTAGAACCAGAGGATGCTATTGTGGGAGCTTCGGCTCTGTTAAGAAAGTTAGTTGAACAGGCTTCACAAGAATCGCCCTCAGCCGATTGGGAGCAAGAATTGAGTGAGTTATAAAGTTGTTTTTACTCAACCCTTTAAACGGAGCATAAAGCGATTAGAAAAACGATTTCGGCATGTAAAAGCTGACATATACAACGCTATTCAAGTACTTCTGCAAAACTCAAAGCTAGGGGTAGCTATTCCAGGTGGCTCTGGGATTCGTAAGTTAAGGGTACAAAATTCTGATTTAACAAAAGGCAAAAGCGGAGGCTATCGTTTACTTTATTTTGTACAAGATCAGCCAGAGGTAAAACTTTACTTTTTGTTACTGTATCTTAAGTCCGACCAAGAAGATGTGACCCAGCAGGAATTGCAAGCTCTTTTAGATGAGCTAGAAAACGAAGAGACAAAAGAATGAAACGACAAGAAGCCTGGAACTTGGTTTGCGAATATACACACAGCCCGCAGTTGCGCCGGCACATGCAATCGGTGGAGGTGGCGATGCGGGCCTACGCCCGCCATTTTGGTGAGGATGAGGAAAAATGGGGACTGGTCGGCCTGCTGCACGACTTTGACTACGAGCGCTTTCCCGATGTGGCGGTCAACGGCCACCCCAACACCGGTGCGCCGATTCTACGCCAGCGCGGCGTGGATGAGGAGATTATCCGGGCCATCCTCTCCCACGCTACCGAAGTGACCGGGGTAGAGCGCCAGTCAAAAATGGAGCGGACCCTCTACGCTGTGGATGAGCTGACCGGCTTGATTGCGGCCGTGGCCTTTGTGCGGCCTTCCAAAGACATTCGCGATGTGGATTTACGGTCGGTGCAAAAGAAGTGGAAAATCAAGGGTTTTGCGCCGGGCGTCAACCGGGAGGAAATCGAACACGGGGCAGCGTCGCTCAATATTCCTCTGGAACAGCATATCGAAATTGTCCTCAGGGCCATGCAGGATGCGGCAGCCGAGCTAGGTTTGGATGGGAAAGCAGCCGCTTGAGAATTATCCCCTTATGCCTGCTGACCCTATTCCAAACACTACTAACCAATTACCAAGCCCCAATTACCTACTTTTGACCCTCGTTCTCTCCATTTTCGCCATCGCCCCGCTCTTTTACCCCGGCTATATCCAAACTCACAGCGGCTTTACGCCTATCTGGAACGTGGCCGATTTGCGGGCCAACCTGGGTAATTGGGGCTGGGTTCCTCACCTGGGCCTTAATTTTGACCCCCTCCGCAGCGACGGCTTACTGCCCTATTACCTGGCGGCCGTGTTACCACTGGAACCGGCGACGGCGGTCAAAGTGATGCTTGGCCTAAGCTGGCTGCTGGGCAGCGCCGGGATGTTCCTCTGGCTGAAGGATGTCTGGGGACGTACCGCAGCGGTGGCGGCGGCGTTGGTGTATACCTATTTGCCTTTCCATATCGCTGCGGTTTACGTGCGTGGGGCCTGGGGCGAGGCCCTACTGTGGGGGCTGCTGCCTTGGGGATTGGTAATGGGTAATTGGAGATTGAAGATTAGAGAGTTAAAGAACGTATTTGTCCCTTTGTTATGGCTGGTATTAGGACTCAGTCAGGTTGGTCTTACTTTATGGGCGTTCCTCTTTTTCATCCTCTGGTTGTTCGTTACCCAACGTCGCCAGGCTATTTGGCCGGCAGGGATGTCGCTCCTCGGCGTTCTGGCGGCCATAACTATTGTTTTCCTCGTCTCCTCGTCTCCCTCCTCCTCGCCTCACGATTTTGTCGGCCATTTTCTCTACCCTTTTCAACTTCACTCGGCTTTTTGGGGAGCCGGTGCCAGCCAGCCCGGCTGGAATGACGGGCTGGCGTTTCAATTGGGCCTGGCGGCGGTGGGTCTGGCTTTTTTGGGTGTTATTTTGTTTATAGAAAATTCCCTACGCGAAAAAAATAGGAGGAGCACCGAGCCTACAACTGCTTATCTCTTTTGGGCCGGCGCCCTGGCGGTTTTGCTGCTGCTCCAATTTCCGTTAAGCCATTGGCTGTGGCAGCTTCCGCTGTTTCCCGGCTACACCCTATCCGACACCCAGGCCTACCCCTGGCAGCTTTTGGGCTTGGCCGGCCTGGGTTTGTCGGTGCTGGCGGGGGCGGCGCTGCGGCTCGATAGCGCCTTGACCCGGATGCCTGTTTTTGGCGCGATTATTATCTTCATCATTCTGAGCAGCTATTCTTATCTTAACCCCCAATTTCTTCACCTTGAGCCGGGGATAGAGTCTGGCCCGCAGGCCCAACTGGGAGACATGCAAGTGGTGGTGCTGGTCCACAATTTTTGGGTAGAGAGCAGCGGCCAGACAGCCGGGCTGCCGATCGGCTCCACAGCCATCCCGCTGGCGGTATATGGCTTGCCGCGCGCCTACCAAACCCTGCGGCTGAACGTTACCTGGCAGCCCTTGCAGCCCTTTGCCGAGGATTTGAAGGTGTTTGTCCACCTGGTAGATGCCCAAAACCGCGTCCTGGCCCAATTCGATGGGCAGCCCAGGGAAGGAACTTACCCTACCTCGCGCTGGATTCCGGGCGAATTGATTGCAGACTCCTACCCGCTCACCCTGCCCGCCGAAGCCCCTCCCGGCCCTTACCGGGTTTATTTGGGACTGTACAACGAAACCACCGGCGCGCGTCTACCCATCCCCGGCGACTCGGAAGGGAGGGTGATTTGGGATGTTGAATAAGCTGACCGCTGGCCGCCGACTGCCGACCGTTAATACCCGGCCCAATGATGGCGCTTCGCAATCTCCAATCTTTAATCCCTATTTCTGGCTCACCCTCCTGCTGTGCCTGCCCACCGTCGGGCCGCTGCTGCAGCCGGGCTACTTTTGGGGCGCGCACGACGCCCGCCACTCGGTTTACTTTCTTTATCAATTTGACAAAGCCATCCGCGACGGGGTGTGGTATCCCCGCTGGGCCCCCGACTTTGCCTTTGGCTACGGCTACCCGTTCTTTAATATTTACGGGCCGCTCTCTTCCTATCTGGGCGAAATCTTCCACCTGGCCGGGTTTGACCTCGTTACCTCGGTCAAGATCGTGTTCGGCCTGTCGGCAATCTTCTCCGGCCTGAGCATGTACCTGTTTGTGCAGCGTTTGCTGGGCCGGCCGGCCGGACTCCTGGCTGCTTTGGTTTACGTTTACCTGCCCTATCACCTGTTTGACCTGTACGTGCGGGCCGCCCTGGCCGAATCGGTGGGCTTTATCTTTGTCCCACTCACCTTCTGGGGCTTTTACGAGTCGGTCACCCGGCCGCGTTTGCCGGCCTTGCTGGGGGCGGCCCTGGCCTACGCCGGGTTGATGTTTACCAGCAACCTGTTGGCGCTGCTGTTCACGCCGATCTTGGGCCTGTATGTGGCCTATCTACTACTGACGAGTCAGCGAGTCAGCAAGTTAGCAAGTCAACGAATCAGCGAATCAGCGGATGACGAATTTGGCGTTACCCAACACGTCCCACGCTTCACGTTACTCCGCCTCCTGGCCGGCGCGCTGCCCCCGGCCCTGGCTCTAATCCTCGGCCTGGGCCTGAGCGCCATCTTCTGGCTGCCGGCCTTTGCCGAGTATCGCTACGTGCGGGTGGATCAGTGGGTGGGGGGGCGCTTTGCCTTTGGCGATGATTTTGTGGAGCTGTTCCAGCTTTTCTCGCCTCGCTGGGGTTTTGGGGCCAGCATCCCCGGCCCGGACGACCAGGCCGGCTTCCAGGTTGGTTTGGCCGCCGTCGTCCTATTGGCGCTCTCCTTTCTGGCCGCTCCCCGGCTGGCCCGGCCAGCCATCCGCCACAGCCTCTATTTTTTCCAGGCGATGACCTTGCTGGTGCTCTTTTTGACCACCCCCATCTCCTACCCGGTCTGGCTGGCGCTGCCTTTATCTACCTTTGCCCAATTTCCCTGGCGTTTACTGGTCGTTGCCGCCCCGCTCATCTCTGTCCTGGCCGGCGCCATCCTGGCCGAAGAAGTGTCAGGCGTCAAGTGTCAAGCGTCAAGCGCCCCTTCATCCTTCCCCCTCATCCTGCTCGCCAGCCTGGTTTTGCTCTCCAGCTACCCGTACCTGCAGGCCGAAGTGCGTGACCCCAAACCCACCGAAGGGCCGGTGAGCCAAGCCGCCTTGTTCCGCTTTCAGCAATCCTCCGATGAGATGACCGGCCAGACAGCCTGGGTGCAGCGCATCCCCAATTGGTCCTCGCTGGCGGAACAGGTGGAACGAGGCGGGCAGATTACCAGCAAGGTCAACTACTCGGCTTTACCGGCGGATAACAGCCTGGGGGTCTATTCCATGGAGATGGACAGCGTGCATGAGCTGCTGTGGGTTGGCGCAGAAAAAGAGGGCCACAGCGTCACCTTTCTGATCCCTTATTATCCCGGCTGGCAAGCCTACCTTTATCAAGATTTAGGCCCGCACGACGGCAACCTGGATAAAACCAAAGGCCCGGTCACGCGCATCGGCCCGCTGGTAGAGCGACCCGCCATCAGCACCACCCCGATTGAAGGCTGGATGGTCGTGCCCATTCCTACCGGCCCCCACTTTTTGGAACTGCGCTTTGAGGATACCCCGGTGCGAACAGTGGGCGGCTGGATATCGGTGATTTCGCTTTTGGTAGGAGTGAGTCTGGCATTACTGTCAACGAATAAAAAACGAATAAGGACGTTACCATTCGTTTACACCGCACCTACGGTGGGTGCAGGTGTTCGTTAGTTATTCGTTGACACTAAAGTAGTTTGGGTATTTCAATCTGCGCTCTTGACCAGAAATGCAACTATCCTGGCTAAAACCATATTCGAATATCCTCCTCATCCTGGCCCTTTCCCTCTTTGCCTGGGCGCCGCTCTTGACGCCGGCCTACTTCTTCAACGCTCACGACGCCCGGCACAGCGTCTTTTTTTTGGTGGAGTTTGACCAGACCTTCCGGGATGGCTACTGGTGGCCGCGCTGGTCGCCCGACTTTGCCTTTGGATACGGCTACCCCTTATTCAATATGTACGCACCGCTGGCCTTTTACGCCGCCGAGATTGTCCACCTGCTGGGCTTTGGCTTTACCACCTCGATTAAGATTATGTATGTGCTGGCTACCATTGGGGCGGGCCTGGGCATGTACAGCTTTGTGCAGCGACTCTTTGGCCGGCCGGCCGGCGTGCTGGCTGCAGTGGTTTACATGTATGCCCCCTTCCACCTGGTCGAAATCTATGTACGCAGCGCCTACGCTGAGTTTGTGGCCCTGGCCCTGATCCCCTTTCTGTTTGGAGCCTTCACCGATTTGGTGACCGGGCCAACCCTGCGCCGGGCAGCCGTGGCCGGGTTTCTGTACGGCCTGCTGGCGCTAACCCACCACACCACCTTTTTTACCTTTAGCCCCTTCTTGATGGCTTACCTGCTTTTCCTCCTCATCAAAAAGGCTAAAGTTAATTACCATTTACTAATTACCTCTAGCCTGCTCACCGCTCTAACGGGCATTCTGGGTCTCGCCCTGGCCGCCCTCTACCTGCTGCCCGTCATCACCGAAACCAAATACATCAAAATAGAGCAGTGGACCAGCGGCAGCTACAATTATTTGCAGCACTTTGTCTATTTTTCTCAGTTTGTCTCGCCGCAGTGGGGGTATGGCTATGCCGGGCCGGGCCGGGCCGATGATTTCTCGTTCCAGTTGGGCATAATCGTCGTTGTCCTGGCTTTTTTTGCCCTGGTTAACCTGGCCTCCCGCCCCATTCAGCAGCGCGCCGTAGCCTTCTTCTTCTTTGCCGCTACCCTGGTCGTCATCTTTTTGATGTCGCCGCTGGCCGAGCCGTTCTGGCGGGTGATCCCGATTGCCACCCTGGTGCAGTTTCCCTGGCGGCTCCTGGGCATGAGCGCCTTCACCCTGGCCGTGGTAGCCGGGTCGCTCTTGTCTCCAGTGTCAGGTGTCAGGGGTCAAGTCGTCGAAAGCGCGCCTCCTAAAGAGATACAAAGCGGTGCAGATGTCAAAGATCAAGTAACAAGCGGTTCTTATTTACAATTGACAATTGACAATTCACTGTTGGCAATTCTTCTCCTCATCGTCATCCTGGCCTCCTTTCCCTACACCCTGCCCCAGTATACCGACATCCCCGGCTGGGCCGAGACGCCCCTGGCCGTTGTCAACTGGGACCGGGCTTCGATTGTAGACCGGGTGGGCATGGTGGCGATCACGCAGGAGCAGCCCCAAACCAGCCCCATGGAACAGCAGTATCTCCAGGGGCAGCCGCTCACGGCCGTGGGGCTGATCAAAGGCGAGGGAGTGGTCCAGACGCTCCGGCGCGGGGGAGCCTCTACCCAGGCCAGGGTGAGCGCCGCCGGGCCGGTCACGCTGCAGTTCTATACTTATGATTACCCCGGCTGGCAGGTTTACCTGGAGGGACAGCCCATCCCCCACCGGGCCGAGCCGCCCTACGGCTTGATTACCGTTGACCTGCCGCCTGGCCAGCACAGCCTGCGCTTACAGATGGAAAGCACTCCCCCCCGCACCGCCGGCGCAATCATCAGCGGGCTGGCTTTGCTCACCCTCATCGGGCTGTACCTGGTGCAGTCTCTCCAAACCAGGGCGCGCCCCAATTGACAAATCTTTCGGGATAACCCATAATTATCAGCCGTTATGATTGAATGTTCCGCTTGTGGGGCAGAGCTAAAGGCTCACCAAACGCGCTGCCCGCTGTGTGGCAAACCTACTGCCTTTTATCATCGCCAGCGCCGCTGCTTGCACTGCGGCACCCCGGCAGCCCAAAAAGCCGTCACCTGCATGATGTGTGGCCGGCCTGTTGACAGCCTGCCGCTCAACACCTCCATCTTTAGCGGCTCCTGGATTGGGGTAGGACTGGGCATCCTCATCATTATCGGCCTGGTGATTGGCGTTACCCGGTATCAGGGAAATTTAAATGCTCAGGCTCAAATAGAAACACGCGCCCCCACCGCCACCGGCACAGCGACCTCTACCCCCACCATCACTGCCACCCCCACCACCACCGATACGCCTGTGCCGACCGCCACCTTTACCCCCACCCCCACGCCTACCCCGCTCGTCCACATCATCGAGTCTGGCGACAACCCCTCTATCATTGCCGACCGGTATGGGGTAAACCTGGATGATTTGTTAAAGCTCAACAACATCACCGATGTCAGCAAACTGCAAGTGGGGCAGGTTCTCCTCATCCCCACCAACTCCAAAGCCGGCGCCCCTGGCGAAGAGAGTAAGCCGGCAGACCTGGTCAGCTATGTGATCAAAGCCGGCGATACCCTGCTGGGCATTGCCCTGGAATATGGCACCACCGTTGAAGCTATTACCGCCGTCAACCCTGATACCAGCCTGGATTTGATCTTCCCCGGCCAGGAGATTAAAGTGCCGCTGGCTACCCCTACCCCCTCCCCTACCCCCACCATTCCGCCTACCCCCACCGCTACCCCCGGCCCGGCCTACAGCCCGCCCAACTTGTTGAGTCCCACCCCCGGCCAGGTGGTTGACGATGACGTTTTACTCTTCAACTGGACTTCCACCGGCTTGCTGGCCCAGGACGAGTTTTATGTTTTGCAGCTTCACTGGGCCAACGGCGAATACCACGAAATCTGGCTCAAAAACAGCAGTTGGCGGATTAACAAAGCCGGCCGGCCGGCCAATGGCCTTATCCGCTGGACTGTTACCATCATGCGCCAAACCGGAACCAGCCCTAACGGTTCGCCTACCGGCATCAACCTCACCCTGCCTACCGAGCCTCGCACCGTAGAGTGGCGCTAGATTCGACAGGCTGCCTCAATTATTAACGCTTTCAAGCAAACAGCGTCCCACCGGTTCGGCGGGACGCTGTTTTCATTTACTGAATATTGAAGTCTAAGTATGGCACGGGGTCGAGTCTAAGTATCCCACGGGGTCGAGTCTAAGTATCCCACGGGGTC
>CAZDMM010000305.1:0-8327 GCA_964505845.1 uncultured Caldilineaceae bacterium | reverse complement strand
AGCATAGAAGTCCTTGAGCGAGCAGTTTGGACTTCTTTAGTATGGAGAAGGTTAACACTTTTGTCTATCCCCCATTTTTGCTATTAGGCCACTTTAAGGGCCGCCCGCCCATTGAGGAAGTGCGTTCCGAGTTTGGGCGACAAGCCCAACACCTCGTAGAGCGGTTCGGGGTGGATCTGGCCTTTGAGGTGGGTTTGGCCCACACACCGGGTCTGGATTTGAGCCTGGAGCGCGTTATAGGTTTCCTGAGCTATCAGAATTTGTCCCCCCTGGGCCTGCTCTTGCAAGCGTTTGGCTTTATTGACCGCATCACCGATGATGGTAAAGTTCATCAACTGGGGTGTGCCAATATTGCCGACAATAACCTCACCTATGCCTACCCCAACCCCAAATTTCAAATGGTAGGCCGGCGGCAGGTGCTCATGCAGTTGCTCCACCCGGCGGCACAATTTCCAGGCGGCTCGCACGGCGCGCAGCAGGTAATCCGGCTGCGGCAGCGGCGCATTAAAAAAGGCCATGACCGCATCGCCCATAAATTTATCCAGCGTGCCCTCTTCCGCCAGCACCGCCTCAGCCCCAACTCGCAAATACTCATTTAACAGCTTAATCAGCGTTTCGGGCGGAGTTCCGGCGCTAAATGTGCTGAAGCCGCGTATATCGGCAAAAAGCACCGCCACCGCCTGGCGGGTGCCGCCCAGGCTCACATTTTCGGGTTGGTTCAGCACCTTCTCAACCACGCGAGGGGCCACATAACGTTCAAACACACCCCGGATATGCTGTTTTTCACGTTCCTTGGTCAGATGCATCTGGCGCATGAGCTGCATATTGTGAATGGCAATGGCGGCGTAATCGGCCAGCATGCCCAGGATGCGCTCGTCGGCGGCGGTAAACTGCTCAGTGGAGGGCTTGCTAATCCCCAAATGGCCGACGACACGTTTACCCACCTGCAGGGGTTTGGTTAACACGGTTTTGCCGGAATTGAGCACGTGACCATTTCCGTTGAGCAGGAGGGCGCTCAACCCGCCGGTTTGGCGCTGCATGGCCCGAGGATGCCGCCGCCGCAGGTATTCCTTCATTTGGCCCGTTTCGGGGTTGGCTAATGCCAGCAAACATTCATCACTTTGGGTCATAAAAAAGACCGAGTCAACGATGCGCTCTAACATCATATCGGGGGGCATCAGGGCGGTAATAGATTTACCGATATGGTAGAGTGTGTTCATTTCATGGATGTGTTGTTCAAGCTGTTTGTTGGTATGGATGAGCTGGTCGGTGAGCTTCTCTTTGTCTTGCTGCAGGCGGGTCATATAGAGAGCATTCTCAATAGCGTTAAGCATTTGCTCCGGGGTGAAGGGTTTAGAGACGTAATCTTGCACCCCCAGCCGAAAACATTCTACGGCCACCTGCTCTGAGCCGTAAGAAGTCATCAAGATGACCGGTATTTTATGGGGGGATTTACTCAGCTCCCGCAGCACTTCCAGGCCGTTCAAGCGGGGCATCTCATAATCCATTAAGATCAAATCGGGCCGGGTGGCCAAGGCCTTACGCAAACCTTCAACCCCATCGGTAGCGACGTCAATAATATAACCGTTCGGCCTCAAAATATACTCAATGACAAAATCCCGAATCTCTCGGCTGTCATCAATGACTAAAACACGTAGTTTGTCCATATGCCTGAAAACCTGTAGCCCTCTCCCAAAAATCTGTATTTATAGTATATGGCCTGCTCAGGCAGATATGCAAGGCCAGAAATTAGGGGTTTTGTTATTCTCATTGGCCTGCCTGGCGGTAAGATTTGTACCCAGGATCATGAAAAAAGCGAGGTGACGACAAAAATTACAGCCGTCGCCGATTTTAGTGACACTTGACACTATCCATCCCACGCTGCCTCGCCCATAATATTCTTGATACTCACGATTTGCAGAGCCACCTCTATGGATCACACCACTGAAATCATCAACCGCGTTTTACCTATTCTTTTCTTAATCTTTTTAGGCCAATGGATTCGCCGCTGCAGCTTTTTGGCAGAGAGTACCGTCGAAGATTTACGCAAGATCGCCGTCAACCTGGCCCTACCCGCCGTGCTGTTTACCTCGTTTCTCCAGATCCAGCTTAAATCAGCCTACCTGGTTATTTTTGCTTTAATTTTTATCTTGTGCGTCAGCCTGTTCTGGCTGGGCCGATGGCTCAAGCAAAAACTCGGCCTCCCATACACCTACTTTCCGTTTCTTATGACCGGTTTTGAATACGGCATGCTGGGGATTAGCCTCTTTGGCAGCGCCTACGGGCTGGAGAAAATCGGTTACATCGCCATTGTAGACCTGGGGCACGAGATTTTTATCTGGTTTGTCTTTTTGGCCTTGCTCCTGATGAAGCGGGACGGGCTGCAAAACCCCAGGGATTTGGTCAAAACCTTCTTCAAATCACCGGTAATTATCGCGATCCTGCTGGGCATCCTCTTGAATGTGGTGGGGGTGCAAAAATCGCTCTACCAACTCCCCATTGCGGGGGCGCTGATGGCTACCCTGCAATTTCTCGGCAACCTGACCATTCCCCTTATTCTCATGATTGTTGGCTACGGCATCAAATTGGATCGGTATGGCCTCAAAGAGGCGCTCCTGGTCACGATAGTGCGCCTGGTTATCCTTGTCCCCCTGGCCCTGATTTTAAGCAACCTGGTCATCGGCCAACTGCTGCACCTGGAGAAACCTTTTGCCGCCGCCCTGTTTACACTCCTAATTCTCCCCCCGCCCTTTATCATCCCCTTGTATATGCGGCCAGAGTTAGTAGAAGAAAAAAGATATATCAATAATGTGCTAACCCTGTACACGGTGGTTTCGATTGGCCTCTATACCCTTTATTTTGTTTTGAATCCTCAGCTTTAGCACTCAAGCCCGGCTGCTGCGCAGCTTTTTCTTAAGGTTTTCTTAAGGTCGGCTTTAGTTCAGCATAAGGACGACCCCACCCTGTTTGGCATATAATGAGATAAGTTTACCAGCAACTTTCTACCGCCACGTCAAGGCTGTCACAGCAGCAAGGCCCATACCTATAAGGAGGAGAACTTATGGCATCAGCAGAAAAAAAGGTGGTCATTTTTCAGCCGGGCGACACGAATACCGTTTCTCTTGGTCCCAACCGGGTCAACTTCCTTATCTCCGGCGAGCAAACAGGGGGAAAATACTCTCTGACCGAGTTTGTGGCGGCTCCGCCCCCGGCCCCGGCGGCTCCTGTCCACATTCATAAGGCTGAGGATGAAACCTGCTATGTGCTGGAAGGCCAGTTTCAGGTCGTCACCCGTGAGCAGACGGTGATAGCCGCCGCCGGTTCGGTTGTTTTTGTGCCTCGCGGGGTAGCTCACACGGTTATCAATGCGGGGCCGGGTTGGGGCAGATTATTGGTCACCCTATCGCCGCCAGGGTTTGAGCAATATTGGAAAGAGATGGCCCACCTACTGAGCATTTACGCCGGCCAGCCGGCCGCCGAGTTGGTGCTTGCACTGCAAGAAAAGTATCATATGGAGACGGGGGGACAGGCGCGCCAGTTTATCAATGATTGAGCCACCTTGTCAAACCAGGTGGGGCGGCGCAAGAGGAGTTAAGGAGAGAGTGGTTGCCGCCAGGGGGCCTGAGCCGAAGACCCCTTAAGGTCGGCTCAAACCGCATCCAGGGCTACGCCGCGATGCTTGCACGCTATGCGGCGGGCAAAAGGCCCCGTTTGCGCAGGCGGACAGCCGGCTTTAGCTTTCCAGGTGCAATTTTAATCGCTTATTTGAAAAGTGTTGGCCCTAATCAAGCACCAGGGCTTCGTCGTGGCCTTCCACCAGTTTAACAGCCGGCCTTAACCAGAGCGCGATGAGGGTGCTGCTGGCTACAATCATCATCGTCAGCAAAAAAGCATCACGAAAGGCCAAAATGGTGGCCTGCAACTGGAGCTGGCCGGTAACGACTCCCAGGGCGGCTGCCTGCGCTCTGAGTTGATCAAATCCCCGTGATTGAAAGTAAGCAGCAACCTGGTTAACGAACAATCCAGACCGTGAGAAAGCAGTAACCTGTTCGGCCAAATGGGCAAAGTGGAGCGGCTGGCGGTTTTCAACATAGGTGGAGAGGAGAGCTGTGCCAAAAGCCACTACCACCTGGCGCATGATAGTAAAGAGCGAGGTTGCTCGCGCCAGGGCCGCTCGCGGCACCCGGCTCAGGGCGATGACCTGGGTGGGCTGCAGGGTAAAGGCAATGGCCACGCTGCGGCCCAACAGCCACAATTGCAGGGTCCAAAAGGTGGTGGACAAGGTCAGGTGCGACAGGGCATAGGTTGTCAACGTCAGGGCCAGCGTGCCGATCACGATGATAGGTTTGGCCCCAAAGCGGTCCACCAACACACCGCCAACCGGCAGGACAACAGCGGTGACTAAAGCCGACGGCAAAAGCCACAACCCGGCCTGGATCGGCGTCAGGCCGCGCAAACTTTGCAGAAAGATAGGCAGCAGAAAGAGGGCGCCAAACAGGCCAATTTGCAAGGCCCAGGTGATGAGATTGCCGGCGGTAAAATTCCACTCTGCCAGCAGGTGAATGTCGAGCAGAGGGTGGGCCGAGCGAAGCTCAACGAGAGTCAAGACCGCCAGGCAGACCAGCCCAACTCCCAGAAAGGCAATCACTGTGGAGGAACCCCAGCCGTCGCTAGCGGCGCTGGAAATGCCGTAGACCAGGGTGGAAAAGCCAAAAGTAGATAGGATCAGGCCCGGCACATCCAGGGGGCGGGCCAGGGCAGAGTGGTATTCGCGCAGAGCCAGCCCGCCAAAAAGGATGCCGGCAATGCCAATGGGCACATTAATGTAAAAGATCAGCCGCCAATCCAGGTATTCGACGATGTAACCGCCCAAAGTTGGCCCCAGGGCCGGCGCCAGCAGCACCGGCACCCCTAACGTCGCTGCCGCCCGGCCCCGTTCCTGGTGCGGAAACACGGCAAAAATTTGGGCCGTGGCCAGCGGCAGCAGCGCGCCCCCACCCAGGCCCTGCAGGATGCGGGCCATGATCAGGCTGCTGAGACTCCAGGCCAGGCCACATAGAGCCGAGGCCAGCGTGAACAGCCCCAGCGAAATCAGGTAGACCCGTTTCATGCCCAGCCGGTCGGCCAGGTAGCTAAAAAATGGAATACTGACCGTCAAGGCCAGCACATATGCAGTCACCACCCATTGAATGCCATCCAGGGTTGCCCCGAAGACCGCCTGCAATTTAGCCAGGGCGATATTGACAATGGTCGTATCCAGCACCGACATAAAGACGCCAAAGACAACCGCAGCCACAACCCACCATTTGTAGGCAATACCACCCAGGCCCAGGTCTGTCTCGGCAGGAGGCAGCGGCTCAGGTTCGGGCTGCGACGCCAGGGGCGTGGAGCCGGTCGAAAATGTGGCCGAGTTGGTCATTGTCGCTGGGCCTCATCGGCCATGAGGCGGCCTTTCTCCTGCAGGTGAATCCGGACGTAGGCGCTCATACCAGGATAGAGGCCGCTGCCGGCTGTGCTGCCCAAGTCTATATGGACTTCGATCCGCTGGGCAACCTTGGTGAAGTTGGCCGTGGTGCGGTCAATAGTTTGCAAAAGGGCAAACTCGCTGGCCGCGGCCGGCACAATCTCTTTGATGACGCCGCTAAAAGTTTTATTCGCGTCGGCGTCCACCGTGACCTCCACCAGTTGCCCTGGCTGTACTCGATGAATATCGGCCTCATCAATAAAGGCTGTCACGGTCAAATGATCCAGGTCGGCCACATAGGCCAGCGGTTGAGCCGCGCCAATCACCTGTCCCTCGGCGCCGTCCACCCGAATCACCGTGCCTTCTACCGGCGCCGTGATCGGAAAAGAGGACTGTGACGCCGCCGAAGGGGCCGGTTTGACAAAGCCCATCGTCTGGCCTGCCCGAACTTGCATCCCCGGCTCAACCCGCCAACTGCGCAGTGTCCCCGTACCCGGAGAGGCCACGGCGGTCATATTGGAGTCGATCAAGGCATCGTCAGTGGTCACAAAAAGTGTGGTGCTGCGCCAGTAATAATAGCCGGCGGCGATCGCCCCGGCCAGCACCACAAGCAACCCCAAGACGATGGGCAGCGCCCGGCCATTGAACACCTTAAGTCTAATTCTAGCCGGGGTTACTACTGAAGTCTCTGTGGTCATAATCTTATCCCCCTTGAAAAATGCTTATCCTGATACAGGTACGTCTTGTTCCAGAGCGCCGGCAACCCGGTTGAGCAGGGCGGCCAGCGTTTCAATCTCCTCTACCTGGAGGCGCGTCAGGTACCGGGCCAGAATGCGGGCCCGGGTTTGCCTGAGTTGGTTGAGGGCGTGCTCCCCGGCCGGGCTAACCTCAACCCAAACCACCCGCCGGTCGCGCAGGTCTCGCCGGCGCTCCACCCAACCGGCTTCAACCGACCGGTCCACCAAAGCGGTACAGCCGCTTAACTTAACGCCCAGGGCGGTTGCCAGATCCGACATGGTTAACGCTCCACGCTGATCCAGCAAGCGCAGCAGGTAAGCCTGGCTGAGTGGAACAGGCAGGGGGTAATCCTTAATATCCGCAGCGATCTGGCGGGAAAAGCGATGCCATACTTCGTCCAGATGGATCAACGCTTGTTCAAGTTTCTCACCCTCTCCTTTCTGCTCCCTCAGGTTCTCATGCAGCATACGTTTAACACTCCTGTAACTCAATTAATCCCAACAACGGCATCAGCTATTGGCCGTAATGAACTCAAGTAAGATATTTAATTGGGGTGAATAGTTCACTCAAATGAATTATCGGCAATTTTATCTTTTGATGGACAATTGTCAAATAGGTTGTGGATATTCCACCGTTTGGGTTAGGCTCGTACTGGAAAATAAGGAGGTACGAGAAGTAGAGTGAGCGCAAAGATTGCTGAGAAAAAGTTCGGAGAGTTTCAATCTCTCAGGCGAGATTCTTTAGGTGGCCGCAAGACCGGGGTGTGCCGTATTGCCCCGGTTGGGATGTTTCAATCTCTCAGGCGAGATTCTTTAGGAGGCCGCGTCTCTTTGTTTTCTTGCAGCATTGGCAATTTCTGAAGTTTCAATCTCTCAGGCGAGATTCTTTAGGTGGCCGCCCATCATCAGCATCATCAGCCTGCCCATTTTTATCTGTTTCAATCTCTCAGGCGAGATTCTTTAGGTGGCCGCGCCCTGCGCGCCACGACGCCTGATGCCATTTGGGAAGCGTTTCAATCTCTCAGGCGAGATTCTTTAGGTGGCCGCGTTTACCCGCAGGCTGTCTCACGGGCTGTCAACAAGTGTTTCAATCTCTCAGGCGAGATTCTTTAGGTGGCCGCCAAAATCGGCGGGATAAGGCACAGAAAAATCGTTCGTTTCAATCTCTCAGGCGAGATTCTTTAGGTGGCCGCCTGGACACACGCTCACCCGAAATCGGCGGTGGCATCGCGTTTCAATCTCTCAGGCGAGATTCTTTAGGTGGCCGCGCGGCGGCGGCCACCGCAACGCCGCTGGATTCCGGGTAGTTTCAATCTCTCAGGCGGAGGGTTGGACAGAAAGAAAATTCGATTACAGTTTAGCGTAATCGTATCGTAATCGAATGTTAGCACTGAGGGAGTAAAGCGTAATCGGAAAATATTCGATTACGCTTGATTCAACCTTTAGCCTTAAACGATTACGCTGCGGTTACGGTTTGGCGTAATCAAAAAATATTCGATTACGATTTTGGGCGGACTCGTCAGGTTTCCTCTCCGGCCTATCATGGGCGGTAAGCAATGCCATCCCAATCTAAACAGGAGAAAAAACCATGACGAGCCTTTCCATTATATCCCAGTTTGGCCGTTTCCGACAGACTTGGCGCGCTATCGCCAAGCCCGGAACTGGTCAAACCCGTCCCAATTTACATGATTTAGCCGACCATCCAGCGCAGTTACCCCGATTTGTCCGGGAGTCGGGTGTCGCCATGCGCTCCCTACAGTTGTTAGGGTCACTAGCCTGGGATCAATTTCCCGAACGAAATCTGTGTCACAAAAAAGGATTTCCCGCCGTGCCCTATGCTCCGTTCGCGGCAGCTTACCTGGTCAAACTCGACCAGCATTTGGTTTCTATGGCCCAATTGCGTCAGTACCTGGGTGATCATCCGGCGTTGGTCTGGTTGATCGGTTTCCCCTTGACCGCTTCAAGCAAATACGCCTGGGGATTTGATGTCGAAGCCAGTTTACCAACTGCACGTCATTTGACCCGGATGTTGCGGGAAATGCCCAATCAAGTTTTGCAGTTTCTCCTCGACCGCACGGTCACACTCTTGCAAGCGGAACTGCAAGCCGTCGGCATCAAGTTGGGTG
>CAZDMM010000304.1:0-8351 GCA_964505845.1 uncultured Caldilineaceae bacterium | reverse complement strand
TTGTGCGCGAGTCGGTCATTATCAACGATACCTGGATTGGGCCAGGGGCAGTGCTGGAGCGGGTAATTGTGGATGAAAATGCGGTGATTGGGGCAGGCACTTTTTTGGGAACCGGCGACGATATGACCCCCAACCATCAAATGCCCGACAAACTGAATACCGGCATTACGGTGGTCGGCGCGGGCGCGCATATCCCCGGCGGCCTGACCATTGGCCGCAATGTGCTGATCCGCAGCGACCGGCAGGAAAGCGACTTTTTGGGCAACAATATTGCCAGCGGTGAAACGGTGTGAAGCAGCGAATCGGCGAGTCGGCCAAGCATCGCATCCTGAGCAGCCCTGAGTTTCACAAAGGGCGTATCGAAGGGTGCGATAAAAATGTTCGCTTATTCGTAAATTCGCCATTCGTTGACCTACTTCTTGCATGACTCATAGAGGCGAGGACTTATGAAAACACTCGTAATGATTATGGCCGGCGGGGCCAGTGAAGAGTTGAGCGTTCTCACGGCCATGCGCTCTGAACCGGCCATCCCCTTTGGCGGCAAATTTCGGATCATTGACTTTCCCCTGTCCAACACCGTCAACTCCGGGCTGTACAATGTCGCCCTGTTGACCCAGTACATGCCGCGTTCCCTCAATGACCATGTGGGAGTGGGCAAACCCTGGGATTTAGACCGCTCCCAGGGCGGGGTACGCCTGCTGCAGCCTTACCTGGGCCGCGGCGATATTAGCGGCTGGCAGCGCGGCACCGCCGATGCGGTGCGCCGCAATATGGATTTTGTAGAAGAGCAGCGGGTTGACAATGTGCTGATTTTGGCCGGCGACCATATCTACAAGATGGATTACCGCCCCATGCTGCGCTTTCACCAGCAAACCCATGCCGATGTCACTGTGGCCGTGCGCCGGGTCAGCCCCTTTGAAACCCATCGCTTTGGCATTGTCAGTGTGGACGCCGACATGCGGGTGTCTGGATTTAAAGAAAAACCGCGCCGCTCCAAAGAAACGCTGGCCTCGATGGGGATTTATGCCTTCAGGTTTCAGGCCCTCAAAGAAATTTTGGCCAATGAGAAATTGAACGATTTTGGCCGCGATGTGCTGCCGGCTATTCTGCGCAGCCACAAGATTTACGCCTATGCCTTTGAAGGGTATTGGGCCGATGTGGGCACGCTGCAAGCTTATTGGGAGGCCAACATGGCCCTCCTGGCCGAAACCCCGGCCCTGGATTTGTACGACCCCGATTGGGTGATCCACACCCGCAGCGAAGAACAGCCGCCGGTGCAGATTGGCGCTAACGCCTGGGTAGGGGGAAACCTGCTCTCCAACGGCTGTATTGTGGAGGGGGTAGTCGAACGGTCGGTGCTCTCGCCGGGGGTGCGCGTGGCCCCCGGCGCGGTGGTGCGCGACTCGGTGATCATGAACGATACCATCATCAATTCTAACGCCAAAGTTGAGCGAGCCATTGTGGATAAAGGGGTTTGGATTGGCGAGGGCGCCGAGATTGGCTACGGCGTGGATAACACCCCCAATCGCCGTTTTCCAGAACGGCTCAACACCGGGCTGACCGTCATCGGCAAGCGGGCCAAGGTTCCGGCCGGCCTCAAAATCGGCCACAATGTCATCATCAACCCCGACGTCAACGAGTCACACTTTCAAGCCGATTTTATCCCCAGCGGCGAGACGGTGTAAGTACCTTACTAAAAATCACTCTTCGATACGGGCTAACGCCCTACTCAGGGTGATTTTTAATTTTGTAGCGCACCCTGAGTAGCCCGGAGCGAAGCGAGGGGTATATCGAAGGGTGCGCTTATTAAATCCGAATTTCAGGTTAGCTTCAGCCTTACCCCAACAACGGGATCGTAAGGTATTGGTCAGGCACAAACAGGCTCCCTTCCGTAGTCCCCTGGGGAGCCAACCGGTGCAGTTGGCGGCCCAATTCCAGCGAGCTTTGCCGGCCGGCTAAAGTTTCCTCAAAAGCCTGGGTGAGACGCGTCACCTGGTCAGCGGTTTCATGCACAAACTCCAGCCGAAAGTGGCGCAAGCCGGCTTGTCGCCACGCCTCCAGATGACGGCTGGCTTCCTGCGCTTCAGCCCCAAACACCGTATTGCGACAGCCTACATCGGCCATCACCGGGTGAGCGCGCCCGTTGACATCCCGCAGCGCCACGCGATGCTTCTCGCAGGGCGCGCCGCAGTCTTTGTAACTTGTCCCCTGTGATAAAAAGCGACAAAAAACGCAGTGTTCTGTATGAAAGACGGGCAGGTGTTGGTAGGCTACCACCTCCAGCCTATCCGGGCCAAGCCGGGCGGCCAAATCTGCTACCTGGGCGGCGTTGAGGTCATAGGTGGGGGTCAGGCGGATCAGGCCAAGCCGCAAAAAAGTTTCGGCGGAGAGTACATTGGCGGCGTTGAGGCTAAAATCCCCAATCAGGGCGGGGTGATCTTGCCCTTGCAGGGCATAGAGCAGCCCGGTAGAGCGTACCACCAGTTGACATTCCAGTTTAAGCAAAAAGTTGACAATGCGCTGCTCGTCCGGCTTGAGGATGCGTGGGCTGGCTACGCGGGCCGTCAGGCCGCCGGCCTGGACTCGCTCCACGGCCGGGCGCAGGCCGTACAAGTCCAGGTAATCCAGGGTGATGCTGGCCGGACGCAGAGCCAGGGCCGCCTCCAACTGCTCCGGGGTGCGCACCAGCAGGTGAAGCTGGGGCTTGGTTGAGTCCTTGTCCGGCAAACCTTCCCGGAAGCCAGATGGTGAGGTTAGAGTCGCGGTATCATTCTTGATAGCTTCCGGGAAGGTGAATTTAGTGAGTCCTGCTGCCTCCAACACCCTGTCCAAAGCTGCCAGCGGATCATTGATGGTGAGCTGCGGCGGCCGGCTTTGCAGGTTTGCCAACTGTTCCACCGCCTGGCGGCGCAGGTTATTAAGCAGCGAACTGGGCGCAAAAGGCTGGCTGCCCAAATCTACCTCCAGCCCGGCCAACTCATAAGGGGTGTTGCCCAGCCGCCCCAACTGCTCCCGCAGAAACTCCGCCGTTACGCCGCGATTCTGGGCCGGCGCCAGCGGTTCGTCGGAGATGACCGTTACCTTTTGCTCTGGCCGGGCTGCCACCGACCATTCCAGCACCAGCGGCGCGCCGGCCTGAGCCGTTACCCGTACCTGCACCGCTTGTTTGTGAACCGGGCCGGCAGCTTGGGTAAAGGGGCGGGCGGCTTTGTCCAGGTCGGGGTCGTGGCTGCGCCACACCTGGTCGCCGGGGCGAATCCGGGCAAAGTTGATGCTCCCGTTGCCAAAGCGCAGCTCCACCTGGCCGCCTCGACCGGGCCTGACCTCATAAATGCGCCCGCCTTCTTCGGCTTCTTCCGGGCTGCGCCAGTCGGCCGCATCAAAGACCACCCCATCGCCCGCTTTAAGCGGGGCAACCTGGTTGGCCGGGTCAGGGGTGACAAGCACGCTTTCGGCCAGCACCCGCGCTACCCGGCCCAGCCGCACCCCGCGATGGCGCGGCGAGCGGCCTTTGACCACCTCCTGGTGGTTGGTCCCGGTGATAAAATATGGCCCCAACCCCCGCGAGTAGACCTGTTCCAATTGCAGTTCCTCGCGCCGGCTGAGGCTCAGGGGCCGGCCGGCCCAGGCTTCGTCTACGGCTTTACGATAGGCGGCGGTGGTCAGGGCTACATAATTGGCATCTTTATAGCGCCCCTCGATTTTGAGGGCGGCAATGCCAAGCTGCACAATTTCCGGCATCTGGTGCAGGGCGTACAAATCGCCGGGTGAGAGCAGGTAGCGGGCGTCGCCCAGCGGTTTCACCGCCTCATCTACCACCAACTCATAAGGCAGGCGGCAGGCCTGGGCGCACTGGCCGCGATTGGCGCTGCGTCCGCCCCAGGCTTCGGAAGAAAAACATTGGCCGGAATAGGAGACGCACAGCGCCCCATGCACAAACAGCTCCAGCTCGCAGTCGGTTTGGGCGCGGATGGTGCGGATATCGTCCAGCGACAGCTCTCGCGCCATAACCACCCGGCTCACCCCAAAACTTTGAGCCAGGCGGATGCCCTCGGCGCTGGTCAGGCTCATCTGGGTGCTGCCGTGAATTTCTAACTCCGGGACAAGCTGGCGGGCCAGTTGGGCAATGCCGACATCCTGCACAATGATGGCGTCGGCGCCGGCCCCGGCGATGGCGGCCAGGCTTTTGGCGGCCTCGGCCAGTTCGTGGTCAAAGACCAGGGTATTAAAGGTGACGTAACCCTTAACCCCGCGCCGGTGCAGGGTGCGCATCACCTCCGGCAGTTCGGTCAGGGTGAAGCCGACTTTGGCCCGCGCGGTAAAATGTTTGAGGCCAAAATAAACGGCATCCGCTCCGGCTTCGATGGCGGCCTGCAACTGCGGCCAGTACCCGGCCGGACTCATAACTTCGGGTTTGTGAGGTTGGATCATACCAAAAACGCAACACCTCTCAAGGGAAAGTTTACCAGACAGGGTGCAGCATAGGGAGCATTTCACTTTTGGGACGAACTTGTGCCAATGCTCCGCGTTGGCACAGACTTGTGGACGTTGAGCGTCCTATCTTTGGCTCCAACGCAGAGCATTGGAGCCAGAAGGATAGGGGCAAACGGTGGCCAGTGGTCAGCGGTCGTCCGTCCTTACACCCGCCGCCCCACGGCCTGGGCCATGGCCCGCACCCGCTGCATCAACTCGGCAAATTGGGGCAGGGTCAGCGATTGGTCGCCGTCGGACACGGCCTTGTCCGGGTCGGGGTGGGTTTCGATGATCAGGCCGTCGGCCCCGGCGGCCAGCCCGGCCAGCGTCACCGCCGCCACGTGCCGGCGCACCCCGATGGCGTGGCTGGGGTCGGCCACCACCGGCAGGTGGGTCATCTGTTTGAGCAAGGGAATGGCGTTGACGTCAAAGGTGTTGCGGGTATATTTGTTATCAAAAGTACGGATGCCCCGCTCGCACAACATCACCCGGTTGTTGCCGTGCGCCAGGATGTACTCGGCCGCCATCAGCAAATCCTCAATGGTGGCCGACATGCCCCGCTTGAGCAGCACCGGCTTGTGGGCCTTGCCGACCGCGTTCAGCAGGTCAAAATTTTGCATGTTGCGCGCCCCAATTTGCAGCACATCGGCGTAAATGGCTACCAGCGCCACCTTGCTGGGCGACATGACCTCGGTCACAACCGGCAGGCCGGTCACTTCGCGGGCTTCGGCCAGCAGTTTTAAGCCCTCCTCGCCCATGCCTTGAAAGCTGTAAGGTGAGCTGCGCGGCTTGTAAGCCCCGCCGCGTAAAAAGGTGGCCCCGGCTTCTTTAACGGCCTGGGCCGTCTCCAGCAGTTGCTCCCGGCTCTCCACGCTGCACGGCCCGGCGATGACCGCAACCTGCTCGCCGCCGATGGTCACACCGCCCAGGCTAAAGGTAGTATCCTCCGGGCGGAAGGCCCGGCTGGCCAGCTTGAACTTTTGGGTAATTTCAACCGTCTCCCGCACGCCGGGCATCTGACCCAGGTGAAATGGATCCATCGGCTGGCCGTGTCCCTGCAAGCCGATGATAGTTTCCCCGGAATCGCGGGAAAGGTGGGTCTGCCAACCCCTGGCCTCAACTTCGGCCACCACGTTATCAATCTCATAGGGGGTTGCTTCGGAGTTCATAATGATAATCATAGCGTCACCTGGAAGAATGGAAGGTTGGAGGAATGGAAGGATGGAAGGATGGCAGGAGGAATGAAGGGTTGGAGGATGATTAATCCAATCTCCAATTTTCTAACTTTCCAATCTTGCCTTAAATCACTGCTCATGCGTTTCACCGGCCTGACTCCTTCCTTCCTCCGGGTGAGGCGTGGTGGCCATGGGGTACGACCCCAGCATTTTGACAAAGCTGGCCCGGCGCAACAGGCCCAACAGGGCCGCTTCTGCCGCCGCATCCTGCCAGTGGCCCTCAAAATCCAGGTAAAAGAGATACTGCCAGGGACGGTCCCGGCGCGGGCGAGACTCGATTTTGGTCAGGTTGAGATTGCGCTCGGCAAACTCGCCCAGGCAGTGGTAGAGCGAGCCGGGCAGGTGGCGGGCGCTAAAGATGAGCGAGGTTTTGCAGCGTTGGGCGCGGGGCGGATCTTCGCTGCCCAGCACAAAAAAGCGGGTGTAATTAAAGGCGGCATCCTCGATTTCTTCCTCCAGGAT
This sequence comes from uncultured Caldilineaceae bacterium, assembly GCA_964505845.1. Lineage (GTDB taxonomy): Bacteria > Chloroflexota > Anaerolineae > 4572-78 > J111 > DSQQ01. The sequence goes on along the minus strand of CAZDMM010000304.1, from coordinate 2,181 downwards.
GTCTAGCCCGTAAATTTTGGCGGCCAATTTGCTGGCAATGACGCCCAAATCCTTTTCGGGTTTGGCCGCCAGGTCGCGGGCAGCCCCGGCCGTGTCAAAAGAAACCACCTGTCCCAGCCCGTTGCGGCTGATAAACTTTTCGCACTGCTGCAAAGAGAGCTGAGTTGAGCGCACCCGCTTCAGGTCTTTGAGCTTGACCCCCGGCGCGGCCATGAGGGTGTGCTGCACCCGCATAATAATTTCGGCCTGGATGCGCAGATCACGCTCCATTAACAGCTCGTAAGCGCGCGGCACCGAGCCGGCCAGGGCGTTTTCAACCGGGATGATTCCCAGGTCGGCTCGACCCGTTTCCACGGCTTCAAAGATTCCTTCCAGGGTATGGCTGGGCATGGTTTTGGTCTCTGGGCCAAAAAATTGGTAGATGGCGCTCTCGGAATAAGCGCCGGTCAATCCTTGAAAGGCGACAATGGGCATAAGTTCCTCGTAATTGGAGATGGGTAATTGGTAATTGGAGATTGAAGATTGCTCATCACTAATCTCTAATTACCTTTCTGCGCGTAGTGTAGCATGAATTTGCCATTCCTCCAACCTGCCAAACCTACAACTATCAAACCGACCTGTTTTGGCCGCCGTAATTCACTTGACGAATCAAGCCCGCTGTGTACCATGTTCTTACATTGAAAAGTGGAGTTACCATGGCCCACCCCATAACAGATTCACAATCTGCGCCACGTTTGCCCTGGTTTTGGCTGCTGCTGGTTGGCGGGCTGGGGTGGCTGCTGGCCCTCTCTGCTGGCTGCGCCCCCCAACCAACCCCGACAGCCCGGCCCAGCCCCACCCCAACGCCGGTGGTGGCGCTGCCCAAAAATCAAAATGTAGATACCCTCAATGCGGCTAAATCGTCGCTGGGCGCGTTTGAATTTGGTTTTGCCTCGTTGTTGGAAAAAGATGAAACCAAAGTGATCATCGAAAACCACCCCGACGGCGAAATCGCCCGCTTGGCCTACCCCAAACAGCCGGCCGAACCCGCCGAGTGGCCGGCGGTGGACAGCTTTGTTCTCTCCTATGCCGTGCAGAAATTTCTGCTGCAATCGCCTAATGTGTTAAACACCGTTTTGGGCCGTTTTGGGCTGGCCTCGCCCCTGGGCGACTTGCATGAACACGTGGATCACGTGGCGGTGTGGGTGCGCTTTTCTGATGGCAGCCAGGCCGTGGTTGATTTTTCGCCGCTGGCCAGCAGCTACGGCTCGCTGCACACCGCCACCGAGCTGCTGACCGAGCCGGGCCAGGTGGAGAGCCAGTTTACCGAGTGGCGTCAAGGCGTGCCGCTCAACCTGCTGCAGCCGCTCAAAATTGTCCAGCAAAAAAACAATGTTTACTACATTTTGGGCCATGTCAAAGTGAGCCAGGATCGTTATACCTTCTCGCTGCGGGTTTACCTCACCCAAACCGCCACCCCTATCCGGCCCTTAAACCTGACCCGAGGGGTGATGGCCCAGGTGGAAATCAAACGCAGCGATTATGAGGCCCTGCGCAAATTGTTGTTAAGCGATGGGCCGGACTCTTTTACCCAACACCCGGAACTGCTCACCCGCTCCGGCGACCAGGATCCGGCTATCCAGAAAATTTTGGATGAGCAGCTTCCCTTGCTGTGGCGCCTGGTCACCAAACTGGAACCGCCCAAGGCGGTACTCCCCACCAGCACGCCCGTGCCTACGGCCACCCCCACGCCTACGGCCACCCCGCCGGCCTTGCCTCAAGAAACTTCGTAACGCCCTACGCATGTTGTGTGAACTCTCCGATTCGCATAAAATCTGGGTTATTCAATAACTCTTAACTAACCTCCCAAAAAATACCCACCCTTGCCTCTCCCCCGATTTGGGGGAGGGGGCCGGATTTTCATTAGTGGTGGTAAGGTTAAATAGGTTTTGCTTTGACCACTCAATCCTACCCTTATTATCTCATCGTTGTTTGGCTGCTTGGCCTGGGGCTGACCTCCGGCTGCACCCTGGCTTCGCCCTTTGACAAACTGGTGGCCATGGCTGAGACGCCGACCCTTACCGTTGAGGTGGTGTATACCCCCCGGCCCACCTTTACCGCCACGCCCGTGCCCACCCCCACGCCCACCATCACCCTGACTCCCTCGCTGACGCCCAGCCCCACCATGACCAAAACTCCCAC
>CAZDMM010000303.1:0-8357 GCA_964505845.1 uncultured Caldilineaceae bacterium | reverse complement strand
CAGGCGGCCAAAACTACGGCCAGTAACAGAACTACTAAGGTGCTAAAAAGTTTTTGGTGCGACATCGGTAACACTCCTTAAAACAATGGACTAATTTGTTTGATATTTATGCCCACATTTTAGCCCAGGAGCGTCTCACAATCGTTACCGGCAGCGTTACCTGTTTGAGTTTACACCAACTTGTGCGTTACGAAATCCACCAACGTTGTTTCAAAAAAAGCGGCCACCCCGGCCGCGTGGCTCTCTAGCGCCGCCTGGGCGTGGGCCGGCAGCGGCTTGAACGGCCAAACCGACACCACCATGCCGCCGCCCCGGCGATCATAACGCCAAACACCGGCGATGCGCCCATTTTCCAACACCGTCCCTTCGATGTGGCCGGCCGGCCGCCAGACCCGGTTGTAATGTTCCGATTCAACCAGCCAGCTTTTATCCTTGAGACCCAGCAGGAGCGGGTCAAAACGATATAGCAGCCGCATCGGCCACCCTTCGGGGGCCGGAGGGAGTTGGTTCAACACGTCCACATCGGCCCAAAGGGCCAGCCGGGTTTGCCCCTCGCTTTCTACCTCAATTAACTCCTCACCCAGGGCGGCCAGCCAGCGGCGGACATTCCCCACGCTGGTCCCGCGCCAATAGGCCACATCCTGCGCTGTAGCCGGGCCGTAAGCCGCCAGGTAGCGGCGGGTTAGCTCGATGTTAGCTTCATCCAACGGCGGCGGGTTCCAGGGCAGGCCGGGCAGCCAGTGTTCCCGGTGCGCAAATCGGCCTTCATTGCCGTTCTGCCCGGCGTGGCAGGCGTGACCGGCCCGCACCATATCGGCAAAAATACCGCCCCAAGAGGAAAAATGTTCCTCGTCTAAGGGCAGACCGGCCGCTCGCAGATCGCTGCGGCTCAGCACGCCATGCTGGCGCAGCAATTGGGCTAACCGGGCGATGGTCGCCCTGCGAGCGGCCAGGTCTGCGCCGTTTTTAGCCGCCTGCCGCTCCCACCAGGTAGACTGACCGGCCAGCGCCCCGTGAATCAAGGGCCATTCCTGGCTGGGATAAAGATGCAGAGTGTGGCGCTGCCCCCACAGCTTAACCAGGCTGCGCTGCCGGTGGAGCAAGTCGTCAAAAGTGGAGTAAGCCAGGCCGGTGGTGCGATTCCACAGCGAAACCCCGGCGGCGGGCAAAATTTGGGCCTGAATGCCGGCCAGGACGCTGGCAGCGGCTTCGGGTGTGGCAAAAGGTTCCACCAGGCCGGAGCGGCGCCAGCGGAACCAGCGCAGTTGGGTTGCGGATAGTTTGAGCAAGGTTCCCCCTTTTTGGGTTGTATTTTTAGCACAAATATTCTAATTAGACGAATCTAGCTGAGTGATTCATAAATTTTTTGGTAATTGTCGTACCGCAGGGCCGGCAGTTGTCCCGCCGCCAGGGCCATTTTGACCGCGCAGCCCGGCTCGTGGCGATGGGAACAATCGGCAAAGCGGCAGCGGGGCGCATAAGCCGCCAAATCAGGGTAAAACTGGATGAGGGGGCTGGGGCTGAGTCCGCTCAACCCAAACTCGCGGATGCCGGGGGTATCTGCCACAAAGCCGCCGTTGGCTAAAGGCAGCATGGTTACCTGGGTAGTGGTGTGGCGGCCTTCGCCGCTGAACTGGCTAACCGGGCCGGTGCGAAGCTGCCAGCCCGGCTGTACCGCCTCCAGCAGCGATGATTTGCCCACCCCTGACAACCCGGCCAGGACCGTGATCCGCCCCGGCAAGATTTGGCGGAGAGAGGCCACGCCCAAGCCGGTGCGGGCGCTGGCCAAAATGACGTGATAGCCCAACTGCTGGTAAAGTTGGGCGATGGTTTGACATTCGGCCAGGCTGCCTTCCGCCTCGGCCAGGTCAACCTTGTTAATGCAGATGATCGGGGTCAGGTTGTACCGCCCGGCGGCGATGAGATAGCGATCCACCAGCTCGGGCCACAGGTTGGGATTGCGCCAGGAGGCCACGATGAGCAGTTGATCGGCGTTAGCCACAATAATTTGCCGCAGATGGCTGTAGAAAACATCGGGCCGGGCCAGGATGGTGCGCCGGGGCAAAACCTGTTCAACAACCCCACCGCCCGCCCCGTCGGCCGAAACCAACACCTGGTCTCCCACCGCCACCACATTGGTAAAGCCGGTCTCCTGGGCGCTGAGAGAGCCGCGCAGGCGGCACAAGAGGGTTTGCCCGGCTGCTTCTACCCGGCACAGGCCGCTGCTCACCTCTACCACCAGGCCGGGCAGCCCGGTATCCATTGTGGCCGCAGATGAGGGGTCATCTTGTTCCGGCTCGGTTTGGGCCAGGGCCAACACCTGGCGGCGGCGCTCTCGCTCATCGCGCGGCATCACGCGCTCAAACCCCTCAAAATCCGGGGCGTCAAAATCGGCCGGTTCAATCGGCAGCCAATTTTTGCGGCGGGCCGGGTCGGGCTGGTGGTTGCGTTTGAGTTGTTTTTTAGCTTTTTGTAACTGTCGAGATTGTTCGGCTTTTTTAAAACCTATTTTGATGGAACGCTGCCAGTGTTTATCGTAAGATTTATCAGACACGGAAAGATTCTCCTGAATAAATATTCTCTAAAATTTGTTGAAAATTGAGCAGAATTTGGCTGGAGGCCGGTCAAAACAAAACGGCCACAGGATAGGAATATCCCGTGGCCGCAGTAATAAAAATTTTCTTCCTTCTCCTCGGCGGGGAAGGATTTTGTGAGGGTAAACAAAACGGCCACGGGTAAGCATGCACCCGTGGCCGGAAAAGATTAAAGACCCGGTGGGTCTAAATCGGCTTAACCAACGGCAGGCGCACGCCAAGAACGCCAAACGGCAGCTAGAGCAATTCGATTAGACATCTGGGCGCGCCTCCTTGATATTCTTGAAGATGGACATAATCTATCATAGACTATTGCAAATGTCAAGCATGCCAGGCGCCGCTGTGATGGCTGACAATTTGTCAATCACCCACAGGTGAAGATAATAATTTGGTAACAATAATTTTAGCGCAGAGAGGAATCCAGATGACTCAAGAAGGCTTTCAACTTGACCTGAGCGAAAAAGGCAAAGACAAAGACGGCCAGACGATTTCGCTGAACCGGCGGCTGTTTATGCAGTTATTGGCTTATGGGGGCTGCCGCAATACCGGCAGCTTGATTGAAGGGCTGGAGCAGAGCGGGATTGACGGCGTTTTGTACGCCGATTTGAATGATCCCCAGGGTGTGGCCCTGCTGACCATGCATGAAGACCCCGATTTCTTTGTGACGCGGCTTCGCCAATGGCTTAACCGCCCGCCCTTTAGCGAGCTGACCCCCAAACCAGAATACACCATGTTTGGCCGCACTTACTCCCTGGGTTATGAGCAAGACCTGGAAGCTACGCTGGTGACTCGCCCACGCCGCCGCGCCCTGGACCCGGAGTGGCCGTGGGCGGTGTGGTATCCGCTGCGGCGGGTCAAAAATTTTGAAACCCTGCCGGAGCAGGAACAGCGCCTGGTTTTAATGGAGCATGGGGGTATCGGCATGACCTTTGGCAAAGCCGGCCTGGCCCACGATATCCGGCTGGCCTGTCACGGCCTGGACAAGCACGATAACGATTTTGTGGTGGCAGTGCTGGGGCGAGAGCTGCACCCCTGCTCAGCGGTGGTGCAGGCCATGCGCAAAACCAAACAAACTTCGCACTATTTGGAGAGTTTAGGGCCGTTCTTTATCGGCAAGGCGGTGTGGCAGGCCAGGTTGTGAGTTTTGGGCTGCAAATTCGGCTATAATCCTGGAAAGAATGAGATTGGAGATTATTAATCTCTAATCTCCAATTATCAATCTCCACATCTGGCGGTGAGGCTGTAGGTAAAGCGCCGGGCTAGGGCTACGCCGGCCAGGGCCAGCACGCCGCCCAGCGCCTGCGTCCAGGTGAGCGTCTCGCCCAGCCACAACCAGGCGGCCAGCAGGGTGACCGGCGGAACCAGGTTGGAATAAAGCGAGGTTCGGGCGCTGCCCAGGCGGGCTACCCCGTAGTTCCAAAAGAAATAAGCCAGGGTAATGCTGAAGACCCCGGAAAAAATAACCCCCATCCAGGCGTTTAAGGATAGGGCCGCCCAATCTACCCGCATCAGGTCGGGCAGACCCAGCAGCGCCACCGGCAGGTTGCCGACGGCATTGGCAAAACAGGTTACCGCAATGGGCGAGTAATGGCGCAGAATCGGGCGGCTGGATAGGGTATACACCGACCAGGAAAACGTAGCCCCCAGAATCAAAAAGTCGCCCAGCAAGGTGGCGCCGCCAAATTGGAGCGCAGCGTGGCGGTTGCTGCCCAGCACAATGAGGGCAATCCCGGCCAGCGACAGCCCAACGCCCAGCCAGCCGCCTCCGGTGATGCGTTCTGTGCCCATCGCCGTCCCGGCCAGGGCTACCCAGGCCGGCACCGTGGCCAAAATCAGCGAGGCGTTATCGGCGCTGGTGTGGGCGGCCCCAAAAATAAAGAAGAGTTGGTAGGCGGTGCTGCCGGCCAAACCCAGGCCGATCAGGTGCAGCCAGTGGCGGCGTTGAAAATGGAAAGAGTAGCCCAGAAGCGGCGCTAACAGCAACATGAGGCTTGAAGCCAGCAGCAGCCGCAGGGCGTTGAAAGCCAGGGGCGGCAGCGCGGCCAGCGCCACTTTGACTACAATAAAGTTGACCCCCCAAAAAAGCACTACCAGCCCCAGAAGGCCATCGGCCCAACTCAAACCACCACCCTGGGCGGCCTCACTTACCGCATTTTGGCGCCGATTCAGCAGCAAATTCTTTAAATCGGTCATGACCTTTCCCTACACAGATTTCTTTTTTTCCTCGCCTCATCGCCTCTCTCTTCATCGTCTCAACCCGTGCCAAACTGCCGGTCGCCGGCGTCGCCCAGGCCGGGCACAATGTAGCCAATCTCGTTGAGCTTCTCGTCCACGGCAGCGATGTAAATGTCTACATCGGGGTGAGCATCATGCAGGGTTTTGATACCCTCCGGCGCGGCAATAATGCCCATATATTTGATGCGCTGCGCACCCCATTTTTTCAACAAATCCACCGTGGCGGTGGCCGAGCCGCCGGTGGCCAGCATAGGGTCGAGCACAATGCAAACCTGCACCGTCGGGGAGACGGGCAGTTTGTTGTAATACTGCACCGGCTTGAGGGTGCGCTCATCGCGGAAGAGGCCAATGTGCCACACCTCGCTGCCGGGCATCATCTCCCACACCCCTTCAACCATGCCCAGGCCGGCCCGCAGCACGGGGATCAACCCAATCTGCTCCTGTAAAAAAGCCCCCGGCGCCATGCCCATTGGGGTTTCAACGGAGGTCGGCTCGAGGGCTAAATCACGGGTGGCTTCATAAGCCAGCAAAATGGAAATTTCTCGGATCAATTCTCGAAACTTTTTGGGTTTTGTCTCTTTGTTCCGTAGAATAGTTAATTTGTGTTTTACCAGGGGATGGGAGGACTCGTATACGTTTCTCATTGGCTCCTCATTGATGGATAATTTTAACTTGAGCAGTCAACCTGCGGTGACTAAACACTAATCGGCCATTATAACCCCGGTAGAAACAAATGACAAAGCGGCGTCGGAAGGAGTCGGAAGTAAGAAGAGGAGTACCCTACTTCCTCCTCCCTACTTCCTGCTTTTGCCACCGGGTAGGCTCAATGCTATAATAGAGGTATCTTGTCAATTGTATTGCGGGGCAAAAGGAGTCAACTATGCCAACATTTGGCGGTTGGGAATGGCTGATTATTCTGGTTATCGTTATTATTGTGTTTGGGGTCGGTAAGTTACCTCAAGTAGGCGGGGCCATCGGGCAATCCATCCGGGAGTTTCGGGAGTCGATGTCCGGCTCTAAAAGTGATGAGGCTGATAAATCTACCGATCAAACCAAAGCTTAAACTGTGGGTCGTAGATTTTGCACGAGGAGATAAACTATGAGATTTGGCGGATTAGGCGGCTGGGAATGGATTATTGTGCTGGTGATTGTGATTATTGTATTTGGGGTGGGTAAGTTGCCGCAGGCCGGGGCAGCTTTAGGGCAATCTATCCGAGAGTTTCGGGAGGCCATGTCTAAACCCAAAGAAGATGAGACCAATCCAGGCGAGTCTTCCGGCGAGAGCAAAGTTTAACGCCGTTTTTGACTGTTTATCACATAACTTTCGCCACACCAGGGCAGTTCCTCAGAGAACTGTCCTTTTTTGTTTTAAGCGAGGTAATTGGTAATAACCAATTACTATTTACCCTTAACTTTTCCAGAAAGTTGATACCGGACAATGCCTATATCTCCTTAAACACCTTCGCCAGCGAGTCGCCATAGACCGACAAATCCCACTCACAGAAGTAGCCAAAGGGCGTTTGCCACACCTGGTAGCCGGTACTGCCCAGCCGTTGGGCCAGATTTTCCAACAGCGTATGGGCAAACTCCGGCGAGGCAGTGGAGCCGGACAGGTGGGTGAAGGAGTGGAGTACGATATTTTTCAACCCCCGCTTGTTGGCCAGCCACTTGATGTTTTTGACCACCTTGGTTTCCAAACCCGGCTGAGTTTCATCCTCCGCCTCGGCGTGCAGAAAGACCACCACGACTTCTGTTACCGTTTCGGCCACGTCTTGATCGGGCACGCTTTCCAGCGTTTTGGAAAAGGATTTCCAATAGAATCGTTTGGCTTGGAAAAGTAACAGCTTCATCGTCTGCCGGCCACCCGATAAAGATCGCTATATAGCCAGATCAAAGGGTAAATCGCTAATATCGCGCAAGCGCCGACCTTCGATTAACATCATAATCATATCCAATTGATCTACATTTTGGATTTCCTCAATTGCTTTTTTCAATTCAGGTAGAGCAAAGTGATAAACACAATCCAGGTCCCCGGTACCCAGGGCCAGAGCCGCTAGCCGTGTGGGCAAAGGTTCAGCCGTAACCGCCACAATATGAGGTAGATGTCCTTTCCGATTTCGAATCAGATTTAAGGCTTCGGTGCGAGTGTTTTGCGACCGATCACTGCGGATCGTCCATTTACAGGAGATACTGGCATGCAAAATAGGGTAGTGGGTATCATAATTAGCTTCCCGTAGCGGCGTTAGCGCAGCGATAGAGTCTTCCTGCTCCAATAATTTGGCCTCGCGATTAATCTCTTCATCTGAAACAGGCCATCGGCCAATGACAATATCGGGGGTGACAATATAATTTCCTCCCAATGCAGCCGAGAGGGTTTTATCTTTTTTAACTACCCTCTGCACATAGGACAAGTGCTCATATTGTCTAAACCGTGAAATCGCAGTTTGTACAGTGGAGTAATACCAATTGCCAGGGCGCAAATGTTGCAAGAGGATAAATGCCTGCTCAAGAAAGTTCTTGGTAGCAACTTCAAACCGATCTCCGGCAGTTTGCTCGTGGATGTTATCATAACTTATCGAGCAGGCTAAACTTCTGACGATGCCCCAAGAAATCTCCCTGCTCGATCTATTGCTGCCATCCGCAAAATTGGGGTACTCTATGGCGCCTTTTTTGTCCTGTTTTATCCTGATAATTTCCTGGCAAATGTACTCATGATACTTTTGTCGAAGCTCTGCAATGCTCATTGGCTTTCCTTATGACATAACAAGTTCAAGCTTTGGGTTTGTAGAAACCAATAATGTATTCTTCGTGCATTCGCTGCTGAATTTGAGAGTTCAGATCAGGTTTAGAAGCGGCTGGCATCATTCGACGATCACGATCCAGGTTACGTACACCCATTTTAGGAACCTCAAAACCTATTGAACGCCCTATATCAGCCAAACAGGTTTGAGTTTCGGTATCTCTGCCACGCATAATAGAACTGCCTACTACAACTATAGCAGATTTACCGGGTTTCAATACTCGAAACATTTCTCGCAAAGTTCGGGTCATTTCCGAGTAATAGCGATGCAAAACACGTCCCTTTTTTTCATCCAATCGAGAAATTTCTGTAACTACATTCGTTGTATAATCAGGTATCGGCTCAAAATCTACACCTGTCAATACTTCACCACCGATATACTTTGTTCTTCTCTGACCAAGATCAGGGACAGAATACCCAAGCCACACCAGAGAAAATTTATGCGCTCGCATGTAATCAATTGCATTTGAGGCATAAGGTGGAGAAGTAACGATTAAATCTATAGAATCATCTTTTAAGTCTAAATGTTGAGCGCTCCCAGGCTTCAAATTTGGCTGAATTTTGCCCAACTCAGGTTTTAATAAACTCTTTAAATTCTGTTGAAATCTTTTTTCAAACTCTTTTAAGGGTGAACGTAAGGTTTTTGTTAAAATTTTAATTTGATGGGATGGGTCATCGGCTAAATGATCACCTAATATAACTTTACCAGCTTTGTTTATGACAACTTT
>CAZDMM010000302.1:4672-8360 GCA_964505845.1 uncultured Caldilineaceae bacterium | reverse complement strand
CTACGCCTGACTCTGACCTGGATGTATTTATTGAAGTAGAAAAATTGACGCTGGAACTGCGCCGCCGTATTGATGAGATCGCCTGGGAGGTTGGCTTTGAGTTGGATTGTATCATCTCCACTATCGTGGCTACCCGCGAGCAATTGGAAGATGGCCCGCTGGGAGCCAGTCCCCTGATCCTGAATATCGAGCGTGAGGGAGTCCGCCCGTGAAGCCAAAACAACTGGAAGATTTGCTGCCCCCTAAAACTCCCCACCCCCAACCCTAAACCGTTCAATCACCATAAAGCCAATCCCACAAACTAACATTAGCAGGGTGCTCATCGCTAACGCCTGGCCGTAGTTGAGCGCGCCGGGCTGGTCGAGGAAGCGAAAGATGGCGACGGGCATGGTGGGGGTATCGGGCCGGGCGATGAAGACGGTGGCCCCAAACTCGCCCATGCTGATGGTAAAGGCAAAGACCGCACCGACCAGCAGGGCGCGGCTGGCAATGGGCAAATCCACCTCGCGCCACACCCGCCAGGGCGCCGCCCCCAACACCGCCGCCGCTTCTCGCAGCGAGGGCTGGATGCTGCGCAGGGCCGGCAGCAAACTCCGCACCACAAAAGGCAAGGCCACCAGGGTGTGGGCAATCACAATCAGGGCCGGGGAGGTGCGCAGATTGAGTGGCGGTTCATCCAGGGCGATGATAAAGCCAAAGCCCAGCGTCACAGCCGAGGTAGCCAGGGGGAGCATCACCACGGTGTCTAACAAAGTGCGCAGGCGGGATAGGGGTGATTGGTAATTAGTAATTAGGGATTTGGAGGTGAGGCTAATGGCGGCAGACAGACCCAGGATGGTTGCCAGCACCACAGTAGCCAGGGCAAAGAGGAGGGAGTTGGTGATGGCCTGGCCGGGCGGCACAAAGAAGAGGCCCCGGTTTTGGGGAATGTCGCCGAAGAGGGCCTGGTAGTAACTCCACGAGAACTGGCCGGCGGCCGTCAGCGAGCGCATGAGCAGCGCGGTCAAAGGTGCGCCCAGCAGCAAGATTATCAAGCCAATATTGCCGGCCACCAGCAGCCGCTCCGGCCAGGTGCGGGGGAGGCGCTGGGTGCTTTGTTGTGATTTTAAGGTTAAAGGGCGGGACAGGTGGGTTTGCAGCCGGGTGTAAAGCAGCATCAAAACGAAGATGAAGCCGATTTGAACCAGCGACAGGGTGGCGGCCAGGGGTAGATTGAACAGGTTGACTGCCTGGCGGTAAATCTCTACTTCCAGGGTGGCAAAGCGCGGCCCACCTAAAATCAAGATGACCCCAAAACTGGTGAAGCAAAAGATAAAGACCAGCAGAGCGGCGGCCCCAATGACGGGTAATAACAAAGGCAGGGTGATCTGGCGGAAGGTTTGCCAGCGGCCAACGCCCAACATCTGCCCGGCTTCGGCCAGGCGGGGGTCCAGGTTGGCCCAAAAGCCGCTGACCAGGCGTAACACGATGGTGTAGTTGTAAAAAACGTGGGCCAGCAGGATAAAGCCGAGGGTGTGTTGAAATTGCAGCGGCGGCGTCTCCAGCCCGAACAAGTTCATCAAGCCGGTATTGAGCAGGCCGCGCGGCCCCAGCAGAGCAGTAAAGGCGTTAGCTACCACCAGAGTGGGCAAAACAAAGGGGATGGTGCTGAGGGCTTGCAGCAGGCTTTTGCCGGGGAAGCGGTAACGGGCAAACACATAAGCCCCCGGCAGGGCCAGAGCCAGGGTGAGCAGGGTTGATAAAACCGCCTGCCACAGAGTAAACCACAAGGTTTTGGCATAATAGCTCGTTGTGACCAGTTTTTCCAGGGCGACCAGGTCAAGCCGGCCCTCCGGGGCAAAGCTGAGGCTCAAAATGGAGAGGATAGGGTAAAAGTAGAACAGGAGGAGGAAGAGGAGGGGTAGTAGGTAGTAGGGAGTAGGGAGTAGGGAGTAGGGAGGCCGGTGCGAAGTTCCTTCTGGGGACAGGGCCAAGAAGGAGAAATAAGAAACAGGGCGGGCCAGGAGGGCCGAAAGGTTGCGCAGGGAGAACAGCGAGCGAAAAATCAGCAGCGAGTATTTTAACTTTATTTCCCACGACGTGGATAAATAGCTATCCAGAAACAGCATCAGCGCAGCACCGTTTCATTCCAGGTGTTGATCCACTCTTCTCGTTTGGCGGCGATGTCGGCCGGGGGGAGGGTGGCCGGCTTGTCGGCCAGTTGGGCATACTTTTGGAAGACCTCCGGCAAGGCTGCTTTTTGATTGGCCGGAAAGACAAACATCTGCAAGGGAATGTCTTCTTGAAATTGCTTATCAAGCAAAAAGTCAACCAGCTTTTCGGCCATAGCCCGGTTTTTGGTTCCGCTCAAGATGCCGATAAATTCAATCTGGCGGAAGCAGGCGCCCTCACCAATCACGGAGGCGGTAGGGGCTTCGGTGATGGGCGGGTCGGCAAAGAAAACCTCGGCCGGGGGGCTGCTGGCATAGCTAACCACGATGGGCCGCGTTCCTTCGTAGCGGGTAAACTGGGTGTAGTAAGCATCTTCCCAGCCGTCAACCACCAAGACTTCTTGCTCAACCATTTTTTTCCAAAAGTCTAAATAGCCGGGATCGCCAAAGTGGGCAACGGTGGCCAGCAAAAAGGCCAGGCCGGGGGAGGAAGTGGCCGGGTTCTCCACTACGGTCAGGCCCTTGTACTCGGCCCTGGTTAAATCTTCCAGGCTGGCCGGTGGGGTGAGGTTTTTCTTGGCAAACCAGCCTTTATCGTAATTAAGGCAGACATCGCCATAGTCAACGGGCAGCAGCCGGTTTTCGGGGTCAAGCTTTAAACTGTCGGGAATGTTGGCCAGCAAGGGCGAGGCGTATGGCTCAAAGATGCCGCTGTCAATGGCCCGGCTGAGGAAGGTGTTGTCTACCCCAAAAAACATGTCGGCCAGGGGGTTGCTTTTGGCCAGGATAGCCTGGTTCAAGGCGGCCCCGGCATCGCCCGACTTTAAGAATTCTATCTTAACCTTGTTGGCTTGCTCAAAGGCGGCAATCACCTCCGGGCTGGCGTTAAAGCTGTCGTGGCTCATGAGGGTAATAGTTGAGGTAAAGGTTTGGGTGGCCGGGCTGGTCGCTTCGGCCGGCATGGGGGTGGCGGTAGGGGTAACGGCCTGGGCGACCGGGCTGGCGGCCTCGGTTGGCGGGGCGGCGCTTGGTTCAGCCGGGGTAGGCTGAACAGCCGGCCCGCAGGCGGTGAGGGGGATAAGCAGCATAAATAGTAAATAATAAATGGTAAGTGATGATTGATAAAATGACTTGAGTTGTTGCATGGTGAATTCCTCTCTTTTTGAGTTAGCTTGCCGATTTAAGGTCTTGTTCAATATGAACCACCAGCAGCATGCCCTGGCCAATTTGCAGCCTGGCTTCCGGAGCGGTGAAGGCATTGCTGATGCTGTAGGTGCTGCCAAGCGTCAGGGTGGCGGCTTGCAGCGGCCACTCGACGCCGGTCAACGTAACCTGGCTAACCGAGGCGGTGAGCGGGATCAAGGAGAGCGTGTCACCGGGCTGCCCGGTGAGGGTGAGGGTTTGGTGGGAGTGCAGCAGGGTAGCCCACTGTGGGCCGTCTAGCAGGCTAATTTTAACGGCGGCGTATTCGGGCCGGGTCAGGAGCAAAATGTTAGCCAACATTTGGTCCAGCCGGCCGCCCAGTGCGGTGACCACAA
>CAZDMM010000302.1:0-4662 GCA_964505845.1 uncultured Caldilineaceae bacterium | reverse complement strand
TCTGGCCGGGTTGTTGGGCCAGCGCTGCCTGAAAAGCCAGCTCCAAATCGGTGTGATCTTTGCGCACCGGGTAACGCTGAATGGCGACCCCTCTGGCGGCCAATGAGTCTACCAACTGGGCCGGGGTGGAGTCCAGGTCGCCAATGATGATTTCCGGGGTTAAGCCCAGAGCCACAGCATGGATGGCGCCGCCGTCGGCACAGAAGATACGGTCGTCGGGGCGCAGGTGGCGGCGTAAAAGGTCTGGCTGGGTTAAGAGACCGTTAGCAAAAATAATGATGCGAGACATAATTTAATGGAAGGTAGGTGGGTTGAAAGGCTGGAAAACCCGTTTCTTTCACTTGTGCCATCTTCCCGGCTTCCAACCGGCCTTGATAATAAAAAACCACCCCGGCGAAGGGTGGTGAGCTTAACAAAACTTCCTGTTCTTCCTCCGCCGGCATTATCCGGATCAGGTTAGTCGGTCACCACCACAGGGCAGCAAGATGGTATCTCAGCCTGGTTTGTCCAAGCACCCGAAACATGATTTAACTGTTAAAATTACAGTACGATTATAGTCCTGTTGGGCAAATTGTAAAAAAGTAAGCTCGCTTTAGCCGGCGGTGCGGACCATAAGCCAGGTTAAGCCAACGATCAGCCCGACGGCTACGGCCTGTTCGGCCAACTGCCAGGTAAAGAAGGTTCCGCTAATAAGGGCGACTCCCACCAGCATGACCCCCAGCCAGGTAATAACTTGAATTTCGGGCGCGACGATGCCCAGGGAGGTCATGTATTTGAGAACCACCCAATACATCACAATACCGACGCCAAACCCCAGGGCCGATTTGCCCAGTTCGCTCCAGATCAGCTCGCCTTTTTGCCAGATTTTGGCGGCATGCACTGCTCCCTGGGCATCGGCCAGCCCGGAGATGAGGGTGATGACGATGATGAGGAGGGTGAGTTTGAGCTGCTCAAATGACATGGCCGTTATCTGGGTGCGAAGTCTGCGGGGCCGTTTTGGTTGCCCGAACAAACATTAATCCCTCATACGGATACACGGGATGATTAGCCGCCACCCCTTCCAGGCTGATGCTGTCGGCGGCAAAGCCGGCTGCTAACAACGCTTCTATCATATCTTCTTCTGAGAGATGGACTACGGCAAAAACATTTTGGCCTACCGGGTAAGCGTGGCCTCCCTTAACGGCTGTTAAGATAAGTTGGCCGCCGGGTTTGAGCAAAGAGGCGACATTGTGGAAACATTGGCGCCAGTGTGCTTTATCGGCAGCGACGGCCTCCAGGCACAGGTTGGTGACCAGGACATTATAAGCGTGCGGGCGGTCTCCCAATGGGGCCTGGTGAGTGGCGTCGCAGGGGAGCACGTGCTTAACCCGGCGCCGGATTTCGGCGGCTCGCGCCTGCACCCGGGGCGGCGAGGCATCCTGGCCTTCCAGGGCCAACACGGTGCGGATGGTGTTATCCCAATCAAAAGCCCGGGGATGTTGCTGTAACCATTTCTGCACCTCAGAGCGATTCGCCGCCAGGTAGTCGCTCAAATGAATTTCGTGTACCCGGCCGGCCGCAACGATGGCCGAGTAGAGGGTAGGCCCACTGCCAAACTCCAGGGTTAAGCTGTGTGGGGGTAAAGCTTGAAAGGTTTGAACCAAAAAGCGCAGCAAGGCCAAATTTTCGGCAGGTAACGAGGCGTAATACTCTTGAAGATAGGTTGTTGGGTTGAAATTGGAATAATCCCTGGTGATACTCATGGCACTGGTTGCACTCTTTAAGAAGCCGGTTTTGTTGACAAATTAACCTGGCGAGCAATGACCAAAAAACCTATCCCCATGCAGTGAGACAGGTTTTTGGATGGCATAGGGTAAGTTAAGGTGGGGCGCTAAGGCTGTCCGGTGGTTAAAGACGACTGATCCTCACCGGGCAGTTGGAAGCTGCTGCCGATAATGACCCGGAAATCCACATCACTCTTCAAATTTGGGCTGCGGCGCACATTTTTTTCGCTGACGTTGAAGAGCGCCACCAATACCTGGAGGGTGTAAACCTTTTGATCGTTATAAATTACAATCACGGTATCGGTGTAATTGGTGGCATCCGCCGGCCCCATCTGGAAAATGTTAAAGCCCTGTTGTTTGAGGTAATAAGCGGTTTGGGTGGCTAAATTGGGCAGGTTGGTGCCATTTTGAACCACCAGGCGGGCGTTTTCTTGGCTGAGGAAGGTTCTAATTTCTTCTTGGCGCTGCGCCTGCTGCTCAATTTCTTTGGCCTGGGCTTCGGCCTGGGCGGCCTGAGCGGCCGCCTGGGCGGCTTGAATCTCTTCCTGGGTAGGACCGGCCGGCTGTGTTTTAGCAAACATATCGTCAACCACCACCCGAATTTTATCACGCAGGGGTAAGAGCACCTGAGCGCCAAAATCGGTCACATAATCAACGGTCATGGATTGGTCAAGCACCGCGGATTTAATGTTGGCGGTATCAATTTTGTCGGCCAGTTTGGCTAATTCCAGGATGTCCACAAGCTGCAAATCGGTTTTAACCGTGCCGGACATGCTGCTCCATAGATCGGGGATTTTGGGCACCATGTTAAGCTGCAGGGCTTTGTCTCGAATGGCTAAAAGCACCTGCTGCTGTCGCTTGGCCCGTCCAAAATCTGAGCCGGACGCGTGACGGGTACGGGCATAGCGCAGGGCCTCGTGGCCGTTCAGGGTATGCTGCCCCGCTTCGATATAGAAGGGTTCGTAGCCATAATTGTTGTCGGGGTAGGTTGGGTCATCAATGGTTTCGGGAACGTAAATATCAATCCCGCCCAGGGTATCTACAATCTGTTCAAAGCCGGAGAAGTCAACCTGGACATAAAAGTGGACCGGCACACCCAAGTTGTACTGAATGGTTTTCATAGCCAGGGCCGGCCCGCCGCCGGGATAACCGTTTTGTTCACCCAAAAAGAAAGCCTTGTTGACCCGGTCTTCCCCGTAGCCGGGAATCGAAACCCACAAGTCACGCGGGATAGAAAGCATGCCGGCGGTTTTGGTATTGGGGTCAACCGTAGCCAAAATCATGGTATCGGTACGGGCATAGACCTCGTCGGGGCGTTTGTCAATGCCCAATAACAAGATGTTGACCCGCTCTTTTTGCTCATAATTGGGCAAAGGAGCGCCGGTAACGCTGGTCTGGCCGGTATCGCCGCCGCGCAACGGGGGCAGCGGCAAGGGTAGCGAACCATCGCCGGTGAGGGGTAGGGCCGCCAGGGGCAGAGACAAATCAAGGTAAGGGCCGCTGGTGGGCAGGTTGGTCCTGGAAGCTACTTCTTTAACCGTATTTTTGACGACGTGGTAGAAGAGATAACCGATGTAAGCCCCCACCAATAAAAAAAGAATCACTACCCCTATGGTGATGCCGTTGGTTACAAAAGGGGAAACGCCGGTTGATTTATAAACTTTAGTTTGTGTTGCCATAAAGCCATTATAACAATGAACCAAGCCGCAGGCAAAAGGGCTTACGCCAAATGGCTTAGTGAAACCGATAAAAAAGGGTGAGGCATCCCCACCCTTTGAGCTTAAATAAGTTGTAAATAAAGGGTGCTACTGTTGAGCAGAAGCCGCCGCCGCGCGGGCGATGCGTTCTACCTCTCGCTTGCAGTCAACGCACAGGGTTGTTTCTGGGAAAATTTCTAATCGTTCGGGGTCAATGGGCTTACCGCATCTTTCACAAATGCCATAGCCAAGTTGCTGGGCCTGTTGAATGGCATGGTCAATATCTTCTAAACGGCGCTCCAGGGTAAGGATGAGCGACAGCATTTTATCACGTTCAATTAACTCAGAGGCGACTTCATCTACATCCTCAATTTCCATTTCAACCCTAAGTTCTTGACGCAAATTGTGCAGTTCAGCCAGGGTGTGCTCACGCTCTTGCTGAAGCATCGCCAGTTGTGATTTGGTGATTTTTTTACTCATGGCTTCTCCCTCTTGGTGAACGGTAAAACCTACACCCCCTGGGCTTCCCGATTCAAAAAATTAGTTTCTACTTGGCGGTCTGCCTACAGGATTGGGTACAGACTGCTAAGTGACCGTAAATTCTACTTGATCCTGTTAATAAGTCAAGTGAACCGGGTATTTAGCGGAAAAAGCAGGGCTTAAAACCAATCGCCGGCTTGCAGATAGAGCGGGCTATCAACAATGACTTTGGCCAGCCAGGTGCCCCAGGCGGCGAGCCTCAAGCGGGGAGAGGTAGCCACATAAAATTTGGGTCATAGTACCGATATCGGTTTCGAGTTGGGGTTTGCGGCCATCCGAAGGGCGAGTTTCGGCCCGGCCGTCAACAACCCGGAACAACAAAGGTTCCTGGTTGGTAGGGATCAGGGGGTCGCTAATTTTAAGCACCCGTTCACCGGAGAGGCCGCGGGTATAAAAGCGGGTGGTTAAGGCCAGCGGCAGGTTAATAATCCGGCCCATCATGCCGGGCGCGATGTGACACAGGTCATAAAAAAACCAGCCTCTATTTTGGGCGTCATCGGCTCTGGGTTGGCGCAGGCTGTGGCGCAGGGGCAGGTCGGGCGGGGCCAGATAAACAATCACGTCGGCCTCATTTTGAGCGGCCAAGTAGCTAATTAAGCCGCGATAGGCTTCATCTTCGGCGCTGAAGAACTCTTTAAGGTGCAGTTCTCGTTCTCCCCGCG